>AQRW01000128.1 GCA_000402295.1 Candidatus Aerophobus profundus SCGC AAA252-L23 | reverse complement strand
GCTAAGATTAGTTTTGACCCGGGGGAACCCCATATTAGTCGTGGTTTTGATGAATTGAGGCCAATTTTCAGACGGTCTTTTATCGTTTTTCCTACCGGGAGAGAAGTGGAAATACTCACTGCTCAGGATTACCGGAAGGGAGCCCAGGAACTTCTTAAGTGTGGGGTAAAAATTGTCGTTTGTACTCTGGGAGATAAGGGTTGTTATCTTCTTTCCCGTAAAGGAGAGTGGGAGATTCCCTCCCCCCGGGTGGAGGTTAAAGATACTACTGGGGCAGGAGATGTTTTTGCGGCCGGTTTCCTATCCGGGCTTCTTCGGGGACTTTCCTTGCTTGGTTGTGCTGATCTGGCTACCAGAGCAGCGACTTTTAGTCTTGGTACTTACGGACGAGGGAGATATCCGGATAAAAGATTCTTACTGGATTATTTGGGGCAGGAAGTTCTTCCCTCAACCTCGTTAAGGGGGAAGTGATGACGTTTAGAGTGGGTTGGTTTTCTACTGGTCGTGACTGGGCGGCTCGGGATCTACTCCGCATGGCCATGGAAAATATGGAGAGAGGGACAATTCCTGATTCGAGAATTTGCTATGTTTTTAGTAATCGTGAATGGAGAGAATCTCAGATTAGTGATAGTTTTTTCCGTCTGATAGAAGACTTAAGGATGCCCTTGATTTGTTGCTCTTCCCGGAAATTTTTTCCTCAGTTAAGGAAAAAGGCCTTGATCGAACAAAAAAAGGGGAATTTGCTTTTGATTAATCGCTGGCGTCTACTTTATGACCGCAAGATAATGAGACTGATTAGAGAGCACTCGGTAGATGTAATTGTCTTAGCTGGTTATATGCTTATCCTGGGGGGGAAATTCTGCCGAAACCATCCGGTAATAAATCTACATCCGGCACTTCCGGGGGGACCCCGGGGAACTTGGCAGGAGGTAATTTGGCAACTAATTGAAGAGGAGGCTGATAGGAGTGGGGTTATGATGCATCTGGTCACTTCTCTGTTGGATTCAGGTTCTCCCTTAACCTACAGTAGCTTTAGTTTGAAAGGGGAGAAATTTACCTCACTTTGGGATCAAATGAAAAAGAAGATTAAGAAAAAAGGCCTGAAGCAAATTCAAAAAGAAGAGGGTGAGGGTGAGCCATTATTTAAGGCCATCAGAAGGGAAGGAGTCAAAAGAGAGTTCCCTCTCGTAGTAATGACTCTTCAAGCCGTGGCCGAGGGAAAAATAAGAATTGAGAAGGGAGCAGTTCTGATTGGGAAAAAAAGAGATCAGCCTCTCTGTCTGGATGGCCAATTTTCTGTTTTATGAATTTCTACCTTCCAGTCGTGGTAGCAAATGATAAATAAAATGATATTTCTGGATTGTGAGGGTCCGATTACTCTAAATGATAATGCTCTGGAGTTATGTGGTCACTTCATGGCTCGGGGAGAACATTTTTTCTCTCTTTTAAGCCGCTACGATGACTATTTAGCTGAGGTAATAAAAAGGCCGGGTTATCGAGCCGGCAACACTCTCAAGTTCATTGTTCCCTTCCTTAAGGCCTTTGGGGTCACCAATGAGAAAGTTAGGCAGTTCTGCGAAACCCACATTAGATTTGTTCCAGAAGCTCCCAGAGTGGTTCGAAGATTAAGTTACCTGACTACTGTTTCCATTCTCAGCACTAGTTATTGTTTCTATGTAGAAGCTGTTAGTAAAAAAATAGGATCCTCTCTTCGTATTTACGGTACAGATTTGGATTTGGACCGATATAGTCTATCGGAGGAAGAAGCTCGAATTCTTCGGGGACTAAAGGAGGAGATCTCTGAATTTTCCCTTTTTAGCCTAGAAGGAGTGATGAATATTGCTCAGCTTACTCCTTCGGCCCGGGAAGTTATTGACCGACTGGAGGATGTCTTTCAAAGGAAGATCGCTAAAATGAACTGTGGGCATATAATGGAGAAAATTCAGCCGGTGGGAGGTAGTGAAAAAATAAAACCCTTGCTGGATTTGTGCGGGACCTCGAGCTCGATGTCAGAGATAATGTATGTGGGGGATAGCATTACCGATATGGAGGTGCTTAGATTGGTTCGCCAGAGAGGTGGGGTGGCTGTTTCTTTCAATGGGAATCGCTACGCGGTGAGAGAGGCAGAGTTTGCTTGCACCTCTTTTACTGCCTTACCTATTTTATTCTTAGGAGAAATTTTCCATCAGAGAGGAAAAGAAGGAGTGCTAAAAATTAGTCAGGATTGGCCAAGAAATCTTCCCGATGATTGGAAGAAGAAACTGCTTTCCCCAGTGACCAATGCTTATCTGGCCATCTTAACCGAAAAGAACCGTTGTTCTTTAATTGAAAGAAGTGAGATAGTGAGAAGGCAAGTACGGGGGGAAGAAATTGGAATGCTGGGATGAAAAGGTCATACATTTTGTTGAGCTGGAGAAAGGATTTTGTGGCGGTAAAACCATTAATCAAGAGCCAAAATAATTATGATAAAGATAGACAGACAAAGATGCAAAGGTTGCGGTTTTTGTGTGAAGTTTTGTCCCCGGGGATTAATTCATCTGGACAGTGATTTTAATGACAAAGGTTTTCATCCGGCTGTTTATGATGAGACTGGAAGGTGCAACAGTTGTGGTATATGTGCTCTGGTCTGTCCTGACGTGGCTATTGCTGTTCTGGAAAAAAACTGAGGAAGAAAAAAATGATTGAATATCTCAGGGGAATTCTCAAAGAGAAAAGCCCTGGTTGGGCGGTAGTAGAAGTAGGAGGAGTGGGATATCAGGTTGACCTGTCTCTCTTTAGTTATGAGGCGCTTCCTTCCCCGGGTGAAGAAGTAAAGCTCTACACTTATTTGCATCTGAAAAAAGATAACGGGATAAACCTCTATGGTTTTTGCCAGTTAGAGGAAAGAGCCCTTTTTTATCTGCTTATCTCTGTTTCCAGTATTGGTCCTAAATCTGCCCTGAGAATTTTGTCAAGAGCTACTCCGGATAGATTTAAACAGGCCATTGAGAAAGCGGACCTGGATACTTTGACTCATATTCCGGGAATAGGGAAGAAAACTGCTCAGAGATTGATTCTGGAGTTGAGGGAAAAAATGGGAGGAGAAGTTGGTTTTATTGCTGAAGAAGGAAGCCTGCTGAAAGACACCCTTTTAGCTCTAATTTCCCTGGGGTATACCAGAGCTGAGGCGGCCAGGGCCGTGGAGAAAGTTCATTATTTGGCCGATGAAAATAAAAAACTGGCTGAATTAATTAAGGAGGCTCTGAGGTATATTTAAGATGAGACAAGAGAGGATTACTACTCCAGAACTTCAGGGTTCCGATAAGAGATTTGAGACTACTCTTCGGCCTCAGTACATAACTGAATTTGTGGGCCAGAAGAAAGTGAAGCAAAATCTGGGGATTTTTATTCAGGCAGCCCGGGAGAGGAAGGATGTTCTGGATCATACGCTGCTTTATGGACCACCGGGATTGGGTAAGACAACTCTTGCTTATATCATTGCCCGGGAAATGGGCGGCAAGATTCGGGCTACCAGCGGCTCAGCTATCGAAAAACCCGGAGATTTAGCTAAAATTCTGACCAGTGTTGATCTCAAAGAAGGGGATATTTTGTTTATTGACGAAATTCATCGGCTTCATCCCCAGGTAGAAGAAGTTCTTTATTCAGCTATGGAAGATTTTGAGGTTGACATTATCCTGGGTAAAGGAGCCGCCACTCGTTCGGTCAAGTTACCCCTTCCTCAATTTACTCTGGTAGGGGCGACTACCCGAGCAGGCCTTCTTACCTCACCTTTGCGTAACCGCTTTGGAGTAATTGAACGTCTGGATTTCTACGAAAAAGAGGAACTTTGTCAGATTGTTATCCGCTCGGCTAAGATTTTGAAGATAGAAATTAAGGAGGAGGCTGCTCATCAGGTAGCCAGTCGTTCCAGAGGAACTCCCCGCATTGCCAATCGGTTACTTCGCCGACTAAGAGATTATGCTCAAGTTAAAGGGGATGGAGTAATTACCATTTCTATTGCCCAGGAGGCCTTGAGACTTCTGGAAGTAGACAAGAAAGGATTGGATTCTATGGACAGAAATATTTTGGAGGCAATTCTTTATAAGTTCGGAGGTGGTCCGGTGGGCCTCAAAACTCTGTCCATGGTGGTTAACGAAGAACCGGAAACCATAGAGGAAGTCTACGAGCCCTATCTAGTGCGCGAGGGGCTAATTAACCGGACTTCCAAGGGAAGAGTGGCTACCCAGTTTCTTTACGAGTACCTGGGAAAACCTTTTCCCCAACCAGACCAGGGTCAGTTTTTTTGACAATCTCAGCGATGTTTGAGATTGGACCGTCCGCTTCTTAATTTTGCTTTTTGGGAAGGAGAGATCCAGTAAGAGCGCAGTCTCTTAATCAGAGGTATTATGATTAGAAATATCATCAGAAGCAGTAGATAAGAAAAAATAGCTATCCCGGCAGCAAATATACCACTACCCACCAACCAGGACTTTATCTCCATCAAAAAGGCCCAGAGGACACTGAGGTCACCGGCAAATAACCTTAAAAATCCGTTACCTACAGATTTCCATACCCCCACAAAAAAATGCCAATCAAGTACATTCCAGGAAAAGTTCGTCCGAGCAGGTTGAAAAATCTGAGTTCCAAACTTATAACCCAGAGTGTAGAGAAAAACTACGGTGAAGGGGTTGGAAACAAAGGTTCCCAGTATTGTTGAGATTTTATTGGCTCGCAGCAGAAAAGCAACAGGTAGAGCGAAAATCCAGGCAAAACCAAAGGTAGGCATAATTCCCCAGAAGACGCCAATGGCAAATCCACGGGCGATACGTTCCGGAGGGTCGTTAATTAAGAATAGTTTCTTCCCCACGGTTTTAAGTCGACGCACCCAACCTTTCTTTTTTCTCTTCCTCATTTTTCCCTCAACCTGACTAACGGACTAAATTACCAATATATTCTATCAAAGTTAAGCAAAAAGGCAAGCCGGCACTCGGGATATTCTGTCTTGCTCCGGCGATACTCTATTATAGAAATAACTGGTCAGTCTCCTCGCTTCGGGAAAAAATAAACTCGCCCCTTCAGGGCTCAGACAGAATTTTTTCTTTATCCTCCACTCGGAAGACTTCCTTAAGGTAGAGTATCAAAGTCGCTTCACCAGAATATCCCTCGCTAAGAGTGGTAGTTCAAGCTGGCACTCGGGATATTCTGTTTATCTGGTTCATCTGGTTCATTGAGTCTCTTGCCTCGCTCATTACTTCGTTTTGGACATTTGAAATTTAGAATTATTTCGGATTCAGTATTTAGAATTTATCCTCGTTATGATGGATTATTAATATTCTTGCGAGAAAATAATACTTACTTAAAGTGGTAAGGAAAACCAGGCACATTAGACCGAAAAATAGGGGAAAGATGAAACTAGATGAATGTTGCTCGAGCTTAGGACGACAGAACTTCACTCACGTAAACATTTCTTCTCTCTTTGTGCGATTGTATAGCTGCCTGAACAACTGCTAATACCTGAAGAGCCTCTTCACCACTTACTTCAGGTTTCTTGTTCTCTCGGATGCATTCCACAAATTCATCCAACTCTTCACGAATAGTCTCAGTATTTCTCGTATCAATCCCCTCCGAGTCCAGGCAATTTTTATGTTTTGAATCTTTTTCCTGTAGAAAAAGTCCTTTTGAATAGTCAAAAAATAAATTAGCCTTCGTACCGTAGAGGTTAAGATGAAGATTAAAAGGAATCACGTAGGCTGATCCAACATATCCTATCAAACCATTCTCAAAATATAAAGTAGTAGAGGTTACATCAGGGATCTGTGAAGGAGTGAAAACTTTACTAAAGACAGATGAGACTTGTTCTACAGGTCCAAAGAAGTACTGGAGCGTATCAATAAGGTGAATTCCTACCTGGATTAGGGGGCCAGAAGGGGCTTCTTCTTCATACCATCGCCAGGTACTCGAAGTGAGTTCCAAACCAAGATTATGTGAATAGTTACCTTCAGCCATTACCGGGGTACCGATGGTTCCTTTTTCTATCAGTGATTTCATCTTTCTGAAAGGACCAAATCGGCGAAGATTGTGACCTACCTCTAAAATGACTCCTTCGTCCCGGCAAGTATTTATCATTTTTTTAGCTTCCTCAATGGTATTAGATATGGGTTTCTCTACAAAAATGTGTTTTCCTCTTTGGGCTCCTAAGACAGCATATTCACAATGTGTAGAATTAGTAGTCGTAAGAATAAGAGCCTCTATGCTTTGATCTTTCAATATTTCCTCAAAGCTCGAAGCTGGCTGGCAGTTATATTTCTCACAAAATCTTTCCCTTTTCTTCGGTGTCCTGGTAAAAGCTTTCACCAAGGAAAGCTTTTTTGATCTTTTTACTCCCTCAACTATGGTTTGGGCCCAATCTCCCAGACCAATCATTGCTACTCTCAGCCGGACATTATCCGAGTCTCCTTTAATCATTGTAAATTCTCCCAAGATTATGATTTCCTGATCTAATTTGCCATTCATTTTATCATTTGTCAAAAATATTGAATTTTCTCTAAGGCCAATGGTTACGTAACCTCGGCTTGACTTTTACTAAAGAGAAGCCTATAATTTTATTTGTAACAGGTAAGCTTTACTAAAAAGTAAGATTCAGGGAGCCTTGGGTGTCTCAAGGGAAGCCTTTTTTGGCGAACCATAGAGTGGTAGCCGCAGGCTTTAGTTTCTCTATTATGGTCTGGTAGCCGCAGGCTTTAGCCTGCGTTTATTTACGTAAGTTAAAACTTGCTACTACCTTATTTTTTGCGCAACCTAAAGGTTGCGGCTACCTTTATCCGAGCTATTACTTTTGTTTAGCTACCAGAAACAGTGTTTGATTACTTTACAGATTTTCCGAAGGGCAAGGATGGATGGTTATGGATTTTCAGGATATTTTTATTACTCTCCAGGACTACTGGAGGAAACAGGGTTGTTTAGTCCTTCAACCATATGATGTGGAAAAGGGAGCGGGAACCTTCAATCCGGCCACTTTCCTGCGAGTTTTGGGTCCGCATCCCTGGAGAGCTGCCTATGTTGAGCCTTCTCGGCGACCCGCTGATGGAAGATACGGGGAAAACCCCAATCGCCTGCGGCTTCATTTTCAATTTCAGGTAATTGTGAAACCTTCTCCTGACGATGTTCAGGAAATCTATCTGCAAAGTCTGAAAACTCTGGGAATAGATGCTCGCCATCATGACATTAAGTTTATTGAAGATGACTGGGAGTCTCCTACCCTGGGAGCTTGGGGGTTGGGTTGGGAAGTTAGATTAGATGGAATGGAGATTACTCAGTTTACTTACTTTCAGCAGGTGGGTGGATTTGATTTGAGTCCCATTTCTGTGGAGTTGACCTATGGTTTAGAACGGATAGCTATGTGTGTGCAGGGAGTAAACAATATTTTTGACTTAAAGTGGAACGGCTATTTCACCTATGGTGATTTACGGCGGGAGAGTGAAATTGAGTTTTCCCGCTACAATTTTGAGGAAGTTAATCCTTTTGTTCAACTTCAGCTCTTCCGGATTTATGAGGAAGAAACCAAAAAATTGCTAGACAAGGGATTGTTTTTACCAGCTTATGATTATGTCCTCAAATGTTCGCATACTTTTAATCTGCTTGACGCTAGAGGTGCCCTGGGTGTAACTGAGAGAGAAAGATTCATTAAGAGAGTGCGTCGTCTAGCCAACGGATGTGCCGCCCACTACCTGGATTATTCTTCCAGGTTATAATTTTACCTTCCTGCTTTTTAACTCTTGTTTCACCGAGGGCGACCAAAGTCGCCCCTACTTACAAGTGAGTTGTTTAAGATTTTGGGGGTTGAATTAGACTGCTTAAGGAGATAGAGATGCCCGGGACAGTGCTTCTGGAAGTAGCGGTAGAAGACTTTCCTCCTTTAACTGTCAAGATGGTCCTTATCCAGATGGAAGAAAAGGGTAGAGTTCTTCTTTCCTCCTATCGGCTGGATTATGAAAGAATTAAAGTTCTGGGGAGTAGCCGTCGTTTAATTTTCTGGCTGGAGGGGGTCCCTCCTCAACAGAGGGACAGAGTAGAGAAAGAAATAGGACCACCCTATCGGATGGTTTTTGATGAGAAGGGAAATCTTACTTCTTCTGGGGAAAAGTATTTGCGGGCCCGAAGAGTCAACCGGAGTGAATTGGGAATTGAGAGACTTCAGAAGGGCAAGTATGTCTATATAAGAAGAGTGACAGTCGGGAAAAAGACTGTTGACGTTTTACCTTTGCTTTTTCGGGAGCTAATTAAGTCACTTCGATTTACCAAGTCTATGAAATGGGGCAGCTACAATTTTTCTTTTGGTCGGCCCATCAGATCAATTTTAGCTCTCTATGACTCTCAAATCGTAGAATTCCAGATTGCTGGAGTGAGTGCGGGAAGAAAAACCAGGGGCCATCGTTATTTATCTCCTTCTCCTAGGGAGATTACTGCTCCTGAGGAGTATGTTTCGCATCTCCGGGAAAGGAGCGTTATAGTAGATCCAGAGGAAAGAAGAAAATCAATTTTGAGACAGATGAAGAAGATTCTCTCATTCTTGAGTGAAAAGGAAGAAAAGGTTACAATCTTGGAAGATAGTCAACTTCTGGAGGAAATGGTTTATCTGGTGGAGCATCCCACAATTTTCTGGGGAAAGTTCGATTCCCGATTTCTTTCTCTTCCTTTTCCGATACTCCAGGCCTGCTTGCGGGATTACCAGAAACATTTTTGCGTAATCGGTTCTCATGGTCCCCTTCCTTACTTTGTGGGAGTGAGAGAGGGAGACGAAAATTACCTTGGTGAAGTGGTTTCTGGTAATAGTCGGGTTATTGATGCGCGTCTCACTGATGCCAAATTTTTCTTTGAGGAAGATAAAAAAGTTTCTCTGGCCCAGCGGGTTCCTTCTCTGAAAACAGTGATTGTCCAGGACAAGTTGGGAAGTTATTATGACAAAGTTCAGCGTTTGATGGGGCTTTCCGCCCAAGTAAGTGAACACCTCTCCTTGTTAGAGTGCCAGAAAATTAGACTGACCCGGGCCGCCTTTCTTTGTAAAGCAGACCTTCTTACTAATGTGGTTAAAGAATTTCCTAGACTTCAGGGGATTATGGGCAGAGTATATGCTCTTCAAGGGAAAGAGGATCCTACGGTGACCCAGGCAATTGCTGAACATCGGATGCCTCGTTTCAACGGTGATGAGTGTCCAAGCACAGTTGAAGGAGCTGCTCTGGCCATCGTTGATAAACTGGATACTTTGGTAGGTTCCTTTTGGGCTGGTTTTATTCCTTCCACTTCGGAGGATCCCTGGGGATTACGTCGAGAGGCTCAAGCGATCTTTGAGATTGTGGAGAAAAGAAAATGGCCGTTTTCTCTTAATTACCTGATGGGGAAAAATATGGAACTCTACGGCCAGAGTGTGGAAGCAGAAGCCCGGCTTAGAGAATTCTTTCGCAGCAGGTTGATTAATTACCTTAGAGGGAAGGAACTGTCGGTAGATTTGATTCGGGCGGCAATAAAAGGTTTCTTTGAGGATCTGGGAGGGGTATTTCAAAAAGCTCTTGTTTTAAAGCAAATTTCCCTCCGAAGAAACTTCAAAGAGGAAGTAATAGCTATTGTGCGCCTGTTGAATATATTGAGACAAGCTTCTGGCCGGAGAATTGTTATCCCCCCTAAAATAAGGGAGGAACTTCTTGAAATACAGGAAGAGAAGGTTCTTTACGAAAAATGGGGGAAAATGAAAACGCCGGTGGAGAATCTTGTAAGTGAGGGTCACTATTGGGAGGGATACCAGAATCTTATTCAATTGAAAGAGCATATTCACAATTTCTTTGAAAAAGTTCTGGTTATGTGTGAGGATGAAAACCTAAGGGATAATCGTTTAGCTTTGCTCAGAGAAATTGGAGGTGTTTTTAACCGAATTGCTGATTTCACCAAAATTCAGGTAAATTAGGTACAGGAGAACTTAAATGTCTCTAATTGCCATTGAAATTCACCCTTCTGGGACAACTTTTCATCTCTTTACCCGTCACGCTGACCTGAAAAAAGGTGATTGGTACCTTTTTAGAGAAAGTGATGGTTTGGGAGTTGGGTTAATAAAATCGATTATCTTAGTGGAGATTAATGTTAACCAGGAGGATGTTCTTGTAAGAAAGGCTGTTTCTGAAGAGGTGAAGGAATGCGAAAGACGGAGAGAAACTGAAGTTCAGGCCTTTGAGGTAGCTCGAGAATTAATCAGTCGACTGCGGCTTTCCATGAAACTTATTTTTATTCGTTACCCTCTGGAAAGCAACCGAATTACCTTTTATTACACGGCCGGGCAAAGGGTGGATTTCCGAAAGCTAGTCAAAGAATTGGCTTCGGTTTTCAAGGTGAGGATTCAAATGCAGCAGGTGGGAGTGAGGGATGAACCTCAGTTGTTAGGAGGATTGGGGATTTGCGGTCGAAGAGTTTGCTGTGCTTCTTTCTTAGCTTGTAAGAGGGATAAGTTAAATTCTGTGAGTTTGGAGGCCGCTCGGATTCAGAACCTGCCTTTGGTTTCCTCCAAGATTTCTGGAATATGCGGACGACTACGCTGCTGTCTAAATTTTGAATATGATACCTACCTCTCTTTAAAGAAAGGTTTTCCCTCTTTGGGTAAGGTTATTTTCTGCCAGAAGGAACGGGTAAAGGTGGTGGGATATAATTTTCTTCGAGGGACAGTCACTGTAGAAACCGAGGAAGGATTAAGGAAAGTAGTGAGAAAAGAGGATATTATTGAGTAGAATTAAGGCTCTGGCGCTTCTTTCCGGAGGACTGGATAGTCTTTTAGCTATAAAATTGGTTCAAGCCGAAGGAGTAGAAATAGAAGGTATTTGTTTCACTTCTCCTTTCTTTGGAGCAGAAAAAGCAGAGAAAGGAAGCCGTTATTTAGGTATCCCTCTTCACCTGCAGCAAATTGGCCAGGAGCTTATTTCTCTCCTTCGTTCTCCTCCTCACGGTTTTGGTAAAGGGGCTAATCCGTGCATAGACTGCCATATTCTGATGATAAAAAAAGCCGGCGACCTAATGCGCCGGAGAGGGCTGGATTTTCTTATCAGCGGTGAAGTACTAGGGGAGCGGCCTAAATCTCAGAGCCGTTGGGCTCTTGAATTGATAAGCCGAAAATTAGAATGGGGAGACTTGCTCCTGCGCCCTCTTACGGCTAAAAATCTTTGTCCCACTCTTCCAGAAAGAAAAGGCTGGGTGAGAAGGGAAAAACTGTGGGGGATAAAAGGAAGGAGCCGCTTATCTCAACTGGAGTTAGCTTCAAAATTTGGTCTCAAGGATTTTCCTACTCCCTCAGGGGGTTGCCTTTTAACCGACCCTATTTTTTCCCGACGGATGAAAGATCTTCTCTCTCATAGTCAACTTAACCTCTGGGAAGCAGAATTACTTAAAGTGGGCCGACACTTTCGACTTAATGCTCACACCAGGGCAATTGTGGGAAGAAATCAAAAGGAAAATAGTCTTCTTTTGAAACTGACTCGGCCTGGAGAGCTCATTTTTAGAGCGAGAGACTACCCCGGCCCGGTGGCTCTTTTAAAAGGAGAGTTCGAGGAAGAGGAAATATTGAAAGTAGCTTCGTTAACTCTTCGTTACAGTGATGTTTCATCTGGGCCTGCGGTAGTGGAATATGAGTTTTCAGATAGTAAGGAGAAAAAATGGGTTGAGGTTGTTTCTCTCTCTGATGAGGAAGTGGACTCTCTGAGAATTGGGGGAGAAAAATAATGCTTTGTATTTTTGATCTGGATGGGGTAGTCTACCGAGGTAAAACTTTATTGTCCGGAGCTAAGAAAGCCTTAAATCTACTTGAGGAAAGAGGTGAGGAAATTTGTTTTCTTAGCAATAACTCTACTCAGAGTCGACGCAGTCTTCAGGTTAAGTTAGTCCGGATGGGAATTAAAGTAAAAGAAAGTCAACTTTTTCCTTCTTCTTATCTGGCGGCAATTTATTTTTCCCAGAATCCCCGTCGCCGGAAAGCCCGATTGATGGTTATAGGAGAAAGTGGGTTGGATGAGGAATTAAAAGGGGCTGGATTAAAGGTTATCCAGGAGTCAGACACGGCAGATTATGTACTGGTGGGTATGGACAGAAAGGTTGATTTTTCAGTTCTCTGCCAGGCTCATCGAGCTGTCTTGAAAGGAGCCCGGCTAATTGCTACTAATACCGATGCTACTTATCCCATAGAAGGGGAAACTATGCCCGGGGCAGGTGTTATCGTGAGAGCTCTGGAAGTATCAACAGGGAAGAGGGCTCTGGTGTTGGGTAAACCCCATCCTTTCGGACTCAGGATGATAATGAAGGTCAAAGGATATAAGGACCCCCGGCAGGTGGTACTGGTGGGTGATCGTTTGGAAACTGATATAGCTACTGGAAAAAAAGTGGGGGTGATAACCGTGCTGGTTCTTTCTGGAATCTCTAACCGGCAAGAGGTAAAAGTTAGGCCTCCTCGCCGGCAGCCGGATTATGTAATTTCCTCTTTGAGAGAACTTCCTGCTTTGAAGTTCTTTCATCAATAAAGAAGCTCCCAAGATACCCAGTACCCCTGGTTGATTACTCTCACTAGCCGAGAGAACTGTGGCCACCACCTGAGTCTCATTTCTGAATCCGTCAGGAAAGAGAGGACGGATGGAGCGATCAATTAACCTTCCCGCTAAAATTTCCTGGGCACCAGGGGCTCCTTCCCTTTTGAAAAAACCTCCCGGGATTTTTCCCGCCGCGTAAGTCCTCTCCCGGTAGTCTACCAACAAGGGAACAAAATTGACCTCCTCACGAGCTGAGGTCGAGACAACTACTGTTACCAGAACAATGGTATCCCCATACTGTACCCAGATTGCTCCATCACTCTTTTTAGCTACTTTACCAGTTTCAAATGTTATCGTATCTTTCCCAAAACTTCGGGATAATCTTGTCATCTATATCACCTTTGCAAATATATTTATCTTCTTAAACCTAAAACCCTAATAATCTCTTTATATTGATTCGCATCCTCTCTTTTTAGATAATCCAGTAGTTTACGTCGCCGAACGACCCATCGTAAAAGGCCTCTTTTGGATGAGTAATCTTTTTTGTTCTCTTTGAGATGTTCGGTTAAATTATTGATCCTTTCCGTGAGAACAGCTATTTGAACTTCAGATGAACCCACATCCCTCTCATGATGACCAAATTGCTCTCTTAACTCTATCTTTTTTACCTTGGTTATACTCATATTATCCTACTCCTTTCTTTTTTTAATAGTTAGCATAATTTGCCATACTTGTAAAGTTATATCCTTTTTTAACTTTGAGGCAGATAGACAGTAGTAGATAAACTAATAGGGTTTTCTTCCGTCTGCTGCACAAAAATGATGATTCTCACAGCCTTGGGAAGAAGATCATCTGTAAAATTATCTGGGGTTGCCTGTCGAGAATCCCAGCTATTTTGCCAATCTTCCCCATTATTATAGGTAAATTCTAACTTAGAAATATAGTCAGCCAACACAGCTCTACTTCCCGCGGAGGAAGTAGAGAGCTTTCTCACTTTTCTTCGCACCTGGAAATTTTTCAAATCATAAGTAACCTCACATAAATCATATTCATTACTCTGATTGATCTCCTGGGAAGCAGTGGTAAAAGTAAGACTTTGAGTTTCACCCAAGAATACCAGTCGCTCATCACCACTGCTGAGAAAAGAAGACTTTAATTCCCTTATCATCATATCAAGACAGACTCGGATGTTCTGGTAGATTTCCACTCGCCTATATCCCTTTTCTGAAGCCGACTGACTTTGTTGAAAAATAACATAAAGACCGACCAACAGCACGGCTAACAAGCAAACAGCAATTACAAGTTCAAGCAAAGTAAAACCCGATCGGTCTATCTTTTTATTTCCCTTTTCCCACTTCAAGTTTTTCCTTTTCAGTCTTTTGGCTTCCTATCTTTTTCTCCTGGCCAGATATGTTACCAGTTCAAGAGAATCAGGAAATTCCTCCTTTTCTTCTTTGTCGCTTGAAGATAAGTGGATGATTTTTAACTTAACCTTTCTTAGATCGGGAACATCCGTATTCCACCATTCCACCTGCCAGTAAAATCCCGGGTGGTCATCAAATTCTCCTTCTCTCCTGCCGTAACCTGATTCCAAGGGAGGATAATTCTCACTTAAGCCCTGATAGCCACCTTTTTTGACTTCCTCCATAATTCTTTGTCCCAGAAAAGCAGCCAGGGTATCTTTCTCCATATTTTCCCTTACTCTGAACCCAACGGGATAAATCTTGGCCACTAACAGAAGTCCCAGACACAAAATTCCCATTACCACTACAACTTCCACCAGGGTAAATCCCTTACTTTTAGAAAATAAACTAAATATCTTGGTCACAAACTACCTTTCCTCAATTTGTTCCCTCAGTGTTTTTCCGGATAAATTCTTACGTATCCTGTTATTCCGGCCACCGTAAGGGTATACCACTCTCCCTTACCTTTTTCTTGTAGATAAATAGATCCAGTTTCTGCTGACCCTCGGGGATAGAAAGAAAGCGACCCATCCTCAGGATAGTCAAACTCCACAATCCCATCTTCTTCACCCTTTTTACCCAAATGAGGATTGCTGAAGTGAACCCTTCTCTTCAATTGCCAGCTTCTACCAATCTTATTATTCTCATCGTCCTCAATCCAGTACCTATCATCCAAACAAGAAAAAACAACCCGATGTGGTTTTCTCTTAGTTATAGCCAGACGCCGCGCCCGCTTTATGGTGGAAGCCAGATCCCGGGCCGAAGTTTTGAGATATCTCTCCGAAGCAAAATTCTCCAGGGAAAGAGTCGAAAAAGCGACCACTACACTAATAATGGCCAGAACGACTATTAACTCAATCAATGTTAATCCTGTGTTGGAAAGAGGAAAGTTCATTTTTTTCTTCGACGTTGAGGTATCCTCAAGAAATTACCAATTATTTATATCATCTTCCAGAAACCCATCGGCAGCTCCTGCTCCACTCGGGTCAATTTCATCAACCACACCATCACCATCGTCATCAACCCCATTTTGGCAATAGGCTCCATCTCGAAATTCATCAGCGTCTTTATCATTAGTGCCGGTTTTCCCATCAAAACCCTGGCAGTAAATATCAAAACTACTCCGATTGTGAAACGGAGGTACCGTTGACGGATCGGCATCACTATCAACCTGGTAATAATAGATGCGCTCGCCATCTGTTCGATTGCGGCACCAGGGATCGAGAAGGTGCCCAGAAACTGAATTAACATCTTCTGCTTTGAATTCCAGATAGGGTCCTCTCCAGCGGGGATTATTCCAGATAGGGTCCTCAGGCTCAGGGTCCAGAGCTGCTTTTAAGGAAGCAGAGCCCTTATTATCGGAAGGATAGCTGCCTATGTCTATTTTGTAGGCACTGATGGCTATCTCTAATTGAGCGATAAAAGAAGCTGCAGCAGCTCTTTTAGCTCTATGAGTAGCCCGGAAAAAATTGAAAGTGGCTATAGATGCTATCACCACTATGATAGCTACGACTATTAAAAGCTCTACCAGGGTAAATCCACTTGTTCTCGTCTGTTTCCTCCAAAAATTAACCAAATAATCTTTAGCAGAAGATAACTCATCGTCAACCCCCCATCTCTTGTTTTCCTTGTCTATTCAGTCTCCCTGAAGCAAGGATAAATTCCAAATTCGAATATCGAAATTGGAAACAAATCCGAATTTCAAATGTCCCAAACGAAGTAATGAGTGACGCAAGGGACTCAATGAACTCAACGGAATAAACGAAATGAACGAGATAAACGGTTTCAACGGGATGAACCAGAAGAACCAAATGAACGAGGTATCCCGAGCGCCGGCTTGTCATATAGTTTATCTTTGGTATATTCAAGAAAATGGGAGGCTAAAGCCTCCCCTACCCAACAAGGCAAGGACTTTCTCCATGAGTAGGGGCGACTTTAGTCGCCCTGGGATAATTTATAAATTCCTATACCTCAAGAAAAGAGTGTGCATAATGAAGAAAGGTCGAGCCCATCTGCTCATCAAGGGTCGAGTCCAGGGAGTTTTTTTCCGGGCTACTCTTCGGGACATTGCCCTAAGACTTGGAATCAAGGGCTGGGTTAGAAACTTGTGGGATAGTGGAGTAGAAGCCGTATTGGAAGGAGAGGAAAAACAGATGAAAGAAATGATTAATTGGTCTCATCAAGGACCCCCGGGAGCCAGGGTAGACGAAGTCGAAGTAGGCTGGGAGCAATATCAGGGTCAATTCAAAAGCTTCTCCATCCGTTATTGAGTTACCTCATGTCCCAAGCCGCAGCTTTCAAGCTGCGCCAATAAACGCAGGCTAAAGCCTGCGGCTACCTTTCAACAGAATGAACCAGAGGAACCAAATGAACCAGAGGAACGGAAGTATCCCGAGCTCTTTATTGATGAAAGAACTTCAAAGCAGGAAGTTCTCTCAAAGAGGAAATTACATAATCCGGCTGCCGGCGAGGAGGCCTAACTTTTACCTCTT
>AQRW01000127.1 GCA_000402295.1 Candidatus Aerophobus profundus SCGC AAA252-L23 | reverse complement strand
AAAACAAGAATATGTTCTATGTTCTATAGTGCACTGCACAAAATCTAAATTGGGGACAGTCACGAATTTCTCTTAATAATTTAGACGGGAGCTCCCTACTCGGGTAGGGGAGACTTTAGTCTCCCTTTGTCCCTGCCCTTCCCAAGAAGGAGACCCAAACCTGAAAGTACTGGTAATACCGTAACACCTCACCGTTTTTTTGTACAGGAGTTACCTGGTAGGAACAAAGTCTGGAAGCAAGCTCAGCAGTAATTAGGCTGGCACAAGAAATTATGGCAAGGAGTTGACCAATGTCGGAAAAGAATAGTCCCCTGACTTTACGGGTGGCCGAGGCCAGATCAAGAGATGTGGGCAGAGCAATAGTTAGAATAGACCCTCAGGATATGGCCAAAATCGAGGTGGAGGTGGGAGACATAGTAAAGATCAAAGGTAAGAGAGAGGCGGTGGCCAAGATTATGCCTGCCTATATGGAAGATCGAGGCAAAGAGATCATCCAAATGGATGGTTTGATCAGAGAGAATGCTCAAGTTGGCCTGGATGAGAAAATCTCTCTGGAAAAGACTTCCTGTAAATCAGCCGAGAAAATTATTCTTTCCCCTTTGACCCTTACCCGAGGTATGCATCAGGACAGATATAGAAAATACTTGGGGAGCCTGTTGGAAGGTCTTCCCTTGATAGAGGGTGATAGGATAAGAGTTAATCTTTTTGGAACTCGCAGCCAGGATTTTGCCGTGGTGTCCACTTCCCCTAAGGGTACAGTCTTAATTCATTCTGGAACCGTCATTAAAATGAAGGAAGAGAAAGATAGAAAAGAAGGAAGAGTTAAGATATCCTATGAAGATATTGGGGGACTGAACAAGCAAACCCAAAAAATCAGGGAGATGATTGAACTTCCCCTGAAGTATCCCCAGGTTTTTGAGAGGTTAGGAATTGAAGCTCCCAAAGGAGTATTGCTGCATGGTCCCCCCGGATGCGGGAAAACTTTGATCGCCCGGGCGGTAGCTAATGAGACCAATGCTTACTTTGTCCATATTTCCGGACCGGAAGTGATGGGCAAATTCTACGGAGAAAGTGAAGCTCGCCTAAGAAGTGTATTTGAGGATGCCCAAAGAAACGCCCCAGCGATTTTGTTTATTGATGAAATCGATGCTATTGCCCCTAAACGGGAAGAAATGGGAGGAGAGAAGCAAGTAGAACGAAGAGTGGTTGCCCAACTCCTGGCCTTGATGGATGGGCTGGAGTCTCGGGGACAAATAATTGTCATTGCTGCCACCAATATCCCCAATGTAATTGATCCTGCTCTCAGGAGACCAGGAAGATTTGACCGGGAAATTGAGATAGGTATCCCGGACAAAAATGGCCGATTACAGATTCTTCAGATTCATACTCGGGGAATGCCCCTGGCAGAAGATGTGGATTTGGCCAGACTTTCCCAAATTACCCACGGATATGTGGGGGCAGATTTAGAGGCTTTATGCCGGGAAGCGGCCATGACTGCTCTCAGAGGTATATTCCCCAATATTGACTTTGAACTGGAAGAGATTCCTTACCAGACCCTACTTAAGCTGGAAGTAACCATGGATAATTTTATGGAAGCTCTGAGAGACGTGGAACCCTCGGCTATTAGAGAGGTCTTTACCGAGATTCCGGATGTAAAATGGGATGATGTGGGGGGACTGGAGGATATCAAAGCGGTACTTAAAGAAACCATCGAGTGGCCCCTAAAATACTCCAAGTTGTTTGAGCGGGCTAAGACTAAACCACCCAAGGGCATACTCCTGTATGGTCCCCCCGGGACTGGAAAAACCTTGCTGGCCAAGGCTACAGCCAGTGAATCCGAGGTAAATTTCATCTCGGTTAAGGGACCCGAGTTAATGAGTAAGTTTGTTGGTGAATCAGAACGAGGAGTGCGAGAGATTTTCAAAAAGGCCAAACAAGCATCCCCTTGCATCATTTTCTTTGATGAATTGGACAGTCTGGCCCCGGCTCGAGGCGCTGGTTTCGACTCTCACGTAACTGACCGCACCATCAGCCAATTCCTTACCGAGATGGATGGAATAGAGGAGCTC
>AQRW01000126.1 GCA_000402295.1 Candidatus Aerophobus profundus SCGC AAA252-L23 | reverse complement strand
CCAATGCTGGTAAGCAAGGAGCAGCCTAATTTTGTGGAGACTCCTCAAATCAAGGAGATAATCGACCGAGCCGGTAAGTATATTCAGGCCGGCTTCCCGGTGCATTTTAGTGGACCCTCCGGTGCGGGCAAGACCACCTTAGCCCTTTATCTCTCCGCTCAAATTGGTCAGCCAGTGATACTAATACACGGGGATGACCAGTTTCGAACCTCTGACTTGGTAGGAGGAGAATTTGGCTATCGCAGGAAAAAGTTGGTGGATAATTTCATTCACTCGGTACTAAAAGCCGAGGAGAATCTATCCCCCCAGTGGGTGGATAACCGGCTAACCGTAGCCTGTAAATACGGACTTACTTTGATTTACGATGAGTTTACCCGCTCCCGTCCGGAGGCTAATAATATCCTCTTATCAGTGCTGGAGGAGAAGACTCTCGACCTTCCCGCTACCCGAAGTGAGGATGGGTATCTGCGGGTTCATCCCAATTTTTGCGCTATCTTTACCAGCAATCCGGAAGAATATGCCGGGGTTCATAAGGCCCAGGATGCTTTAAAGAATCGGATGATTACCATCAAGCTAGATCATTATGACCGGGAAACTGAGGTTGCTATAACCTCTGCTAAAACCGGAATATCTCGGCCCGAGGCCGAGAAAATTGTGGATATTGTGCGCGGTTTTCGAGAAATTGGAAATCATTCATCAAATGCAACCATCAGAGCCTGCATCATGATTGCTAAGTTACTTAAGGCATGGGGAGCCCGAGCCATTATTAACGACACGAATTTCGTAGGGGTTACCCTGGACGTCTTGGACTCGGACATCGCCAATACCCACGACAGAAGTAAAACCCAGGAAGCAATCCTGAATTTAATTAAGAGACATTGTTAGGCAAAGCACAGGGGAATATTGATGAGCCCTATCCAGGCGATATGGGGAGCGCCGGCAACTGGGCAAAGCCCCCAACCTTAAGAGAAGGGAGGAAAACCAATGCCCCAGGAAGGAAAGTATCTCTACTGCATAATCGGAGCTAATGAGGGAAGGAATTTCGGTCCGGTGGGAATAGGAAATCGAGGTGATGTGGTATCTACCATTAGCTATCGAGATCTCAGTGGGGTGATCAGTAACTCACCTATGACCAAGTATGTGGTGAGCAGAGAAAACCTGTTGGCTCATGAGAAGGTAATCGAGAAGACAATGCAAGACTATACTGTCCTTCCGGTAAGGTTTTGTACCATTGCCACCAGTGCCGAGGAGATAAGGAATCTCTTGAGAAAGAGATACCCGGAATTCAAGAACCTGTTGCGGGACATGGATAACAAAATCGAACTGGGGATAAAAGCCCTATGGACCGATATGAATGATATTCTGACGGAGATTGTGAGAGAAAACAAGCAGATCCGACAACTGAAGAGCAAAACGGAGGTCAAGTCCCCTTCCAAACAGGTTCGTGCCGACAAGATCTGTCTGGGCACAATGGTCCAATCGGCCCTGGAGGCGAAGAGACAGTCCCGGAGGGAAGAAATCGTGGCGACCCTTAGAAAAACAGCGCTGGACTACCGCTTCAACAAGACTTACGGTGACAACATGATCCTCAATGCTGCTTTTCTAATTGATAGAAGTCGGGAAAAGGAATTCGATAATCAAGTGGATGAATTGACCACAAAATACGGAAAGAGAATCAAGTTCAACTATGTGGGACCGGCTCCTCCCTTCAACTTTGTTAATTTAGTAGTGGAATGGAAATAGGAAGCACATCTCATTACTCTTGACTTACTTGTTTCGGGGAAATTCATAATCACACCCAAAGGAAAAGGAGCGGTACGGAAGGGATAGGAGGAATAGGTGAGCGAATACCTCTACGGCGTAACAGCAACTCATGAGGAGAAGGACTTTGGTTTGGTTGGGATTGGTGGGGAGGAAGATAAGGTCTATACCGTTCCCTACCGAGATATTTCCGCTCTGGTGAGTAGCTCACCCCCTCTGGTCTATGACTCAATCCCCAAAGAAACTCTGGTCCGCTATTTGGCCGTTCATCAGGCCGTCATCGAAGGTGTAATGAAGAAGACCTATACGGTTGTCCCCATGAAATTCGGAACCACAGTCAGGGACAAAGAAGAGATTAAGGAAATCTTGGCCAGTGGATATTCTCAACTAAGAGACGTTCTGGAGCAGATGGATAATAAAATAGAGCTGGAAGTGGTAGCTCTGTGGAGCAATTTGGACTCCATTCTCAAAGAAATAGGAAAAGAGGAAAGGATTAGGAAATTTAAGGAAAGAATGGCTGCCAAAGCCTCCAGCAGCAATTTCCTGGCCGCTCGCCTAGAGTTAGGTAAGATAGTTAAATCCTTGTTAGATGAAAGAAGAGGTAAACTTGGCCGGGAAATAATAGGGGAGCTGAAAAAGGGGGCTATTGATTTTCGGAAGCACGAGATTTTAGACGATACTATGATTATGAATACTGCCTTCTTAGTGAATAAGCACCAAGCGGAAGATCTCAATGGAGCCGTCGAACATTTAAACCAAAAGTATGAGGAGAAAGTAAATTTCAGGATCGTGGGCCCTTTACCTCCGTATAGTTTTACCACACTGACGTTGGAGCGGACAAAATGGGGGAAAATAGTCAAAGCAATGAAAACATTAGAGGTGGGTGAAGAGGCCACTTTAGATGAAGTCAAGCGCACTTATCGAAATTTGACTCGCCGGTTTCACCCGGACAGGAATCCTCAGGCTCCAGGTGCTCAAAAACAATTTGAGGCAATATCCCAGGCTTATCATCTTCTGGTCAATTACTGTTCCAGGAGCAAATCCTCTTGGCGAAAAGGCAAGAACAAAGACTTCATCACCGTCAGAATTACCGAGACTCCGAGAGTTTTTTAGTGAAATACCAGGATACTTTTAACAATACTGTCTTTGGATAGGGGCTTTTAGAGAATATCCCCTGCACTATTTTGTTCAAGAAAGGAGAAACAATGGCCGTAACCGGCAGTGAGAAGGGAGTCTTGAGAATAGTAGAAAGATTGGGAAAGGTGAGCTCAGCGGTACTCAGTGCTCAAATGGGGGTTTCATTGCCTTATGTGGAAGAACTCTGCACTTGCTTAGCTAAAAGTGGCTATTTATCCTTAACTACGGGGGGATATGAGCTTACCTCGGAAGGGGAAAGACTCTTGAAACCATATCAGGTGGGCGGGGTGATTGGGATTGGTCGACGAGCTGTTTCCGTCTACCCCACTCTACCCCCTCCAGGTTAACCAGAGGACAAAGTGGACTGAAAGGGATCCCCCTCCTAGAAAAGTGAATGAATTCTCAGGTGAAGGTAAACCGAAATGAAAAAAGAGGGAAAATATATCTACTGTATTGCCCAAGCCAAAGATAAGAGGAGTTTTGGTTCTGTGGGAATGGGTGGAAGAGATGATGAGGTATATATCCTTGCTTATCAGGACTTATCCGCCATTATTAGCGACTCGCCGGTTACCCAATATGCCATCTCTCGGGAAAATACCCTCACTCACCAGCGGGTCATGGAAGAAGTAATGAAGTATTACCCAATTCTTCCCGTGAAGTTCGGAACTGTTGCCAAGACTAAGGACGGCCTATCACCTGAGGAGAACATCAGAGAAAAAGTCTTAAAGGGAAGATATCAAGAGCTTGCAGCTCTCCTGGAGCAGATAGACGGGAAAGTAGAGCTGGGAGTAAAGGTTTTGTGGACCGATATGAAGGTGATATTTGGGGAGATTGTGGAGGAGAATCCCGAAATCAGGAGATTAAGAAACCATATTGCCAAAAGAAGAGGTAGTCAAGCTCGTGACAGAAAAATACAATTGGGTGAAATGGTGAGGTCTGCCCTGGAAAATAAGAGGATTAGAGAAAGAAAAACAATTCTGGGTGCTTTGAAGAAGCTCTCGGTGGATCACCGCATCAACCGGGTTTTTGGCGATCAGATGGTATTGAATGCTGCCTTTTTGGTAGAGGCGGACCGCAAAGAGAAAGAATTCGACGCAGCCGTCAATGAATTAAGCATCAGGGATCAGGGAAGAACAAAGTTCAAGTATGTAGGACCCACACCTCCCTGTAATTTTGTGGAGATAACCATTAGCTGGGAATAGAAACTAATTGGGAGAATTGAAGAATGGAACAAGAAAAAGCCAAACCAGTAGAAATGAACTTTGGTCTGCTGGATTTGGTTTTTCCCCTGGCCCTACCGATAAAGGGACTGTTTTTTATCGCTGATCGCCTCAAGGAAGCCGCAGAGACGGAAATAACTGACGAATCCAGGATATATCAAGAGCTCTTAGAGCTTCAAATGAAGTTTGAGTTGGAGGAAATTAGTGAGGAGGAATATCAGAAAGGGGAAACTAAGTTGCTGGAGAAATTAGAAGCCATTAGAAAATATAAAGAACAGCATGACACAAAGTAATCCGGATTGGGTCGAAAAGGAGAGGAAAATGGAGAAAAAGGCAGGGTCCGCAGGGACAACAAGAGGCTTTAGATGCCCCCGCTGTGGAATCTCTACCTGGGGGCATTGGAAAAACTGTCCTGAATGCGGTGAGACCCTCAACATCAACTGTGCAGAATGCGGAGCTCAGTGGCGCTATATTTACAACTACAAGCACTGTCCTTCGTGTGGAGCCAAGGTTGGAACCAAGATTGGAGATTAAAGAGAGTCTTTGGAAAGAGTTGCAGCTTTGAGAGAACCAAAACCTGATAAGGAGGTGGAGAGAAGATGGCAATGACTATACCTGAGCTGGTCGAGCGAGCTCGTGAGGAAATAAGTAGGCTTACTAATTTGGAACTTTCAACCACTTTGGGGGCTGCCAAGGATGAAAAGGGATGGCATATATCCCTGGAGCTGATTGAGAAACATTCCATCCCGGACCAAATGGATGTGCTGGCTATCTACGACGTCTGGTTGGGTGATGAGGGCAATCTACTGGAGTTTAATCGCCGAAGACTGCGCAAACGAATAGACACCCAGGAAGTAGAGGCTGAATAACTACCATTGATTAGCAAGCAAATCTTAGTAATGTCTTCGCAAAGCTGGGGAAAGAACGGACTAAATAGTCCCTCGGTCATAGAGGAAAGAGATGTCCAGAGAGAATAGAACTTTTGGCACTACTTGCCTGAAAGAAGGAGAGTGAGAAATGGCCAAGAGAAGTAGGCGCGCACCTGTCAGACGAAGAAAGAGAATGAGTTTACAAGAACTTGAGGAAATCAGCAAGAAGATGGAAACCATAAAATGTGCTTTTTGCCAGGGAACAGGAAAGGACCCTTTTCAACTTCTCTCTAAGTTATCTAATTGTCAAGTGTGCTTGGGCGGCGGTAAGATTCGCATTGAGGGGCCAACAACCAGGTGTAAATTCTGTGGAGGAACGGGAGTCCAACCCTACACTGGCAGCAGATTTCACTGCCTGNCCTGTGGTGGCAAGGGTGTAGTCACGGCTGTTGAGCCCTCCAGGCCCTGTCCCACCTGTANGGGGACAGGAATATATTCCTGCGGGTCTCAACTGTTACCTTGTCTTACTTGCCGAGGTCAAGGGGTCATTTTTTTTGAGGAGGAGAGTAAGATATGGCCATAGAAGCGGAGAGGGATTCTCACGGAAACTTGGTTGATGTAATAGGTAGAGTTCTGGATAAAGGACTAGTAATCAACGCCGATATTGCTGTATCTTTGGCCGGGGTCGAGTTGCTGGGCATTAAGATAAGGGCAGCTTTAGCCTCTTTTGAGACCGCGGCCAAATATGGGCTGGAATTCCCTTCCGGTACTAATGTAGAAACCCCAGCCTGGCAAGAAGCTATAATAGCTAAGGAAGACTGCCCTCAATGTGGTAAAAGAGTTCCCGCGGAAGATCTCTTATCTATTGGCTGTCCCTGGTGCGGTTGGATATCAGCCAAGGCCAAGGCACTCAAACCGGAAGCATAAGTAAAGATAAAATGATTGATCCTGTTCCAAAGACCCTTTTAGACCAAATATACAAAGAGGTTTTTAAGAAAGATCAAAAAAGCAGGGAATCCGGCTATTGGATGTTTTGCCCCTCCTGCAGCAGAAAGGTAGTAAAGAAAGAACTGATCAAAAAGGGGTGTTACTTATGTGGCTGGAGAGGAACAAGGGAAGAAATCAAAAACGCTCAGGTTAAGCAGATGAGTGCAAGTGAGAGCAAATTGAGCACTTCTTCAACTAAGACAACAAATAGGCAATCATATCGGACAAAATGTCCTCAATGTGGAAGAGAGGTAATCAGGGAAGAGCTGGAGAAGAAGGGTTGCTTCATTTGTGGATATAAGCCAGGAAAAAACAACGGATAGATAGATGATCAAGGAAGTGACCTATGCCTATAGATATTGAGGAAGACAATCTGAAACACGGACTTTTGGGTCTGGTCATTGCCATCGTAGAGATAATCAGGGATGCACTCAGGCATCAAGCCCTAAGGCGCATGGAAGACGGAAGTTTGAATGAGGAAGAAATTGAAAGATTAGGAAGTTCTCTAGAGGAACTTGATATTGCTATTGATTCATTGAAGGAAGAACAAGGAATCACCGAGACGGTTAGAAATGTGCGGGATGGATTGGACGATCTGGTAGATGATGTCCTGGATCGGATGGTAAATCCTGAAAGATGGGCAGGGGAGCAGTCTAAGAAGGAGAGAGGTTAGGATGAGTGAGGGAAGATATGTTTATTGTGTGGGAGAGAGCAATGAGCGTATTGACCTGGGTAAGATTGGGATCGAAGACAACCAGGTTTACACTATCCCTTACAAGGATCTCTGCGCAGTAGTCCACACTTGTCCGACCCAGGCTTACGAGTCAAAAGATAAGAAAACAGTGGAGAAATGGGTTATTGCTCATGAAAAAACCATAGAGACAGCCTGGGAAAGACTGGGGATAGTTCTCCCCTTAGGATTCGACACCATCCTTAAGGCCGATGAGGAAGACCCGGAGGAAGTAGTGAAAGCCTGGCTAAAGCAAGATTACCAGAGTCTAAAAGAGAAACTGAACAAAGTAAGAGAGAAGGTTGAGTATGGGGTTCAGATTTCGTGGGATACTACAATCATCGCGGGACAACTCATAGAAAAAGACCTGGAACTCAACCGATTGAGTCAAGAGATTAAGTCGAAACCCAAAGGTGTAGCCTATATGTATAGGCAGAAGTTGGAGAAGTTGATCAGGGGAAAATTGGAGAAACAGGCGGGAGACTACTTTGAAGAGTTTTATGAGATAATCAAGTGCTGCACCAATCAGATCAAAGTGGAAAAGTTAAAAAAGGAGCGCGAACCCAGGCAGATGCTCATGAATCTCTCCTGTCTGGCTGATAAAAATGATAAATGTCTGGGCGAGGAATTAGAAGAAATTAACAACAGAGAAGGGTTTTTTGTCCGCTTCACCGGGCCCTGGCCCCCATACTCGTTTGTATAATGTGTTATGTAGAACTGTGTGTAGGGGCGAGCTCAGTCACCCAGAAAAAGAGCAAGGGGAGACTAAAGTCTCCCCTACCCAAGTAGAGAACTTTAGTAGGTTATCGAATCTTGGGCTGAAGTTAATACCAGATACTTGAGGAGTTACAGAAAAACTTTTTAATTTCTAATTTCTTTTGACCGGAGGAAAGCAGTAAATGCAGCCAAATCGAGAATGGAAAGGTAGAGCCACCTTAGTTGATTTGCTGGATAGAGTTTTTGACAAGGGAGTGGTTATTCACGCCGATCTTATTATTTCTGTAGCTGGTGTTCCTTTAATTGGAGTTAACCTGAGAGCAGCCCTGGCCGGGATGGAAACTATGTTACAATACGGGATGATGCAGAATATGGATGCGAAAACCCGTATGTGGGAAACTCAACACCTTCAGAATAAAGAAGTTGCTTTACTGGAAGGAGAAGAAGTTGCCCTCAAAATGTTTGGTTCCTATTATTACTCCAGGGGAATCTATAGAGCCTGGAAACCGGGGCGGGTCTATCTTACCAATATGAGGCTTCTCCTTTACCAGCCGGACATTGCTGAAATAGTTTTTCAGGCTACCCTGAAAAAGATAACCGCTATAAAGATAAGAAGAGAGAAATCTTTTACCGGAAAATATAAGAACATTATATATTTGGCTTTAGAAGGAAAAAAGATAGTCCGGCTCAATGTTCTCCAAGCCCAGGAATTTATGCAGAAACTGCGAGAGTTAGAAGAAAGAATGGGCGTAAGCCTGGATGATGAACTACCGGCTGAGGAACTCGATGAGAGAGGCAACAACTTTCTCAGGGATGGGGAAAGGATTATTTGCCAGGCAAAGNCGTGGCACCTCAGACCAAAGTCTGGGATTATGTCTGAAACCTGGAAACCTGGTTATCTCTATCTTACCAATCAGAGGCTGAGCTGGTGGTGCGAGTTTGAGAATAAGATCCTCTTCCAGGTTCCGGTAGACAAGATTACTGGAGCTGTTCAGGAAAGGAGAAATTTGAGTGCAGTGGTGACGAATAAAAACATTCTTGATGTAATTTATAGTAATAACGGGTCAAAAATAGTAGCCAGTTTCTCTGGTAAAGAAACTGAAGAGTGGCAAAAAGTGCTCAATAAAATGATAGCTAAAGAGAGTAGCCAGATAGAAAATAAGGAGATAGAGACCTGCCCTCAGTGCGGGAAGAAAACCCCGGTCAAAGAACTATTAGAAAAAGGATGTCCCAGATGTGGGTGGGTCAGTCCAATGCTGAAGAAAATGCCAGTAGTTAGTACTTAGCCGGCAAAAGTTTAGGAAGGAGGTTGGTCAATGAAGGATCTTGGCCCTTTGCCATTTTTAGGTAGACATGAAGAAGTTCTCCTATTTAACTCTGGACTTTTCAAAGAGAATTTGCNCTCTGGCTGGAAGCCAGGTCGTTTCTTTCTTACCAACAGAAAGCTGCTTTTCTTTCAACCTCCCAGGATTCCCTTTCAGACTCCCCTTGAGAACATCACCAACCTGACTACTGAGAAAAGAGCAGTCATTTTGAGAAACAAAAATGTCATTCTAGTTTCTTATAGGGAAGCTGGACGAGAAAAAGCTTTACAAGCATGGATGGCAGTAAATAATATAGAGAACTGGAGAAGAAGGATATATGAGCGATCGCTGTTAACACTCAGTCAAGAAACAATTGACAGAATTGCCCAGGAATTAGATGTTGACAGTCAAGAGCTATTAATCTATCTGTGGCAAAGACGGCATGCCGGGATTGAAGAACTAGCCAGGTTAATAGAGGCTCCCTGTCATATGGATGTTCTGCTCAAGATAAAGGAACAAATCAATCCGGCTGCCGAGAGAATCACCGGTGGCTCGGTATTGTCTTTTGAGAAATCACGCTTTGACCCCCGAGACGGGAGAGAAGGTCTTATTCCATTGGTGGATTCTGGGACAGAAAGAAAAGAAAGACAAAAAAGAAGCTCTATTAGATATCTTTGACGAAGGGGACTATTTGAATATAATTATGGAACTTCCGGGAATTGAGAAAATAGAGAATATTTTACTTCAATTAGAACCTGAGAAAATGACTATTTCAACCTTCTCGACCAATAGAAAATATTTCAAAGAGATTGATTTGCCTGCTCAAGTTAATACCCAAGATTTTAGTAAGAATTTTAAGAATAACGTATTAGGAGTCAAGTTAAAGAAGGCCAAAGTTGAGATGTTAGAAGATACTTAGCCTCAATGATACCAGAGAAAACTGATGGCTACGGTTCCGGCCAGTGAGCGAGATGCCCTAAGAGAAATCTTAGGAAGAAAATTAGGCTTAGCGACCAAACTGGGAAAGTTGGGAAAGCCAGGGAGGTAATCAAATGCGNGGAATTCCCCCTCGTACTATGTGCGGTGTCTGGAGTAGATGGAATAATAAGGAGAAAGTAAGGACCATTGTAAAATACCTTCCCCGAAAAGAAGAGGTCCCCAAAAAAGTGGATGAGGACCTGGTAAGGCAAATAGCCAGAGGGGTAACCGAAGGATTCATGGCAACCCTGGGAAAAGAAATGGCGGGGAAAATTCTCTCTTCCTCCCCTGCGCAAAGTGCGCCAGTCAAACAAGACGATAAAGTGCAAATCAGGGAGACTTTCATTGATCCGACTGAGGAGATGGACCTGGAACATAATTTCGAGAGATTGGGCAAGGTCAGGGAATCGGACAACGATGTTCAGCAAGCCATCCGAGCTCTCAAAAGCCTCCGCACTAATAAAAACACCAAAGAGGTCAAATAATGCAAAGGATGCCCAGGCAGGTAGCCGGCGGCAAGGGCCTGGATGTTGGCACCGCTTTCATCTACTGTGCCGAGAAGCCAGCCGATAAGGTAGTTTTTCGGACTCAAAGAGATGCCTTCTTTGAGATTGAATATAGTGATTTTACTAAAGAAATGCTCACCAAATCTAAGGTCAACTATATTCAGAAAGAGGAGAAGTTGTACGTGGTAGGCGACGAGGCGATAAGATTTGCTAACATTTTCAACAAGAATGCCCGGAGACCACTGAGCAAAGGAATTATCAGTTCATCGGAAAGAGAAGCGCTACCCATGATTGAACTACTAATCAAAAGTGTGGTGGGAGAGCCCAAATATGAAGGAGAGATTGTCTATTATTCCATTCCCGGGCCACCAGTAGATGCAGATTTCAACCTCATCTATCATGAAAAAATTATTGACAGTTTTTTGGCCAGACTGGGATATACTCCTAGCAGCATCAACGAAGGGCTGGCGGTGGTCTTTTCCGAATTGGACCGGGATGGATTTACCGGCTTAGGACTGTCTTTTGGTGGAGGAATGGTCAATGTCTGCCTCAGTTATATGTCGGTCCCTACTTTTACCTTCAGTGTTACCAAAGCCGGGGATTGGATTGATCAACAAGTGGCTATGGCGGTGGACGAGACGGCCAGTAGAATCTGCGCCATCAAGGAATCAAGTTTGGATCTTACTAAGAGTACCGGACTGAGCAAGATAGAAACCGCCCTGTCCATTTACTACAACAACTTAATTGAGTATGTGATAGCCAACATCAAAAGGGAGTTTGGAAAAACGAAAAAAATGCCCCGAATTGACAAACCCATCCCCATTGTCTTATCCGGGGGGAGTGCCATGCCCCAAGGATTCCTTGATCGGTTCAAAGAGATATTGAATGAAGTTAAGTTTGCCCTGGAAGTTGGCCAGGTAAGAATGGCTTCTGAACCACAGTACAGTGTGGCCAAAGGAAGTCTAATTGCCGCGGTAGCCGAAGAAGAAAGAAGACAAAAGGAATAAAGATGACTGTTGTAGGAATTGATCTGGGAACAACCAATTCCGTGGTAGCCTTTTGGGACATCGATAGGCCGAAAGTTCTTTCCAATGCCGAGGGAGACCGCCTAACTCCTTCGGTGGTAGCCTTTACTCTCAATAATGCGAGATTGGTGGGAAAACTAGCCAAAAGACAGGCCGTGGCCAATCCTGAAAGAACCGTGATTTCCATCAAAAGACGGATGGGGTCTGATTACAAAGTTAGGATTGGCCATCAGAAGTTTACCCCGCAGCAGATCTCCGCTCTCATCCTACAAAAACTCAAGAACGATGCAGAAAACTATCTGGGTGAGAAGATCGAAAAGGCAGTCATCACCGTACCGGCTTACTTTAATGATGCTCAGCGCCAGGCCACCAGGGACGCCGGCAGAATTGCTGGATTGGAAGTAATCAGAATCATTAATGAGCCAACCGCTGCTGCCTTAGCTTACGGCTTGAGCAAAGAGGATATTCACACTATTTTGGTCTGGGATTTGGGCGGGGGAACTTTTGACGTTTCCATCTTGGAGCTGGGTGAGGGAGTATTTGAGGTTAAGGCGGTTAACGGTAACACCTCGCTGGGCGGAGATGATTGGGATGAACGAATAGTGAATTACCTGGCCAATGAATTCCAGAAGAAGCACGGAATTGACTTAAGAAAGAGTACCATGGCCGGCCAAAGACTGAGAGAAGCGGCGGAAAAGGCCAAGATAGAGCTGTCCAGTCTCTTGCAGACCAAGATCAGATTGCCTTTTGTGGTTGCCCAACAAGATAATCTCCGCCACCTGGAAATGATCCTCACCCGGGCGAAATTGGAGCAACTCACTGAGGATCTTCTCCAGAAGATGACTGGTCCAACCAGGCAGGCTCTAACTGATGCCAGGCTAAAACCCCAGGATATTGATAGAGTAATTCTGGTAGGCGGTGCTACCAGAATGCCGGCCGTTCAGAAACTGGCTAAGAACCTGTTGGGTAAACAACCTTACCAACACATCAATCCTGACGAAGCGGTAGCTCTGGGGGCCGGCATTCAGGCAGCAATCCTCACCGGACAGGTAAAAGAGATAGTCCTGGTAGACGTCACCCCCTTGTCTCTGGGTATTGAGACTCAGGGAAGCGTATTTGCCAAAATCATCCAAAGAAATACCTCCATTCCCACTTCTCAGGGGCAAATCTTCACCACCGCCAGGGACAACCAAGCTACCATGGATATCCACGTTCTGCAGGGAGAAAGAAGTATGGCGGCCGACAATATGAGCTTGGGTACCTTCCAACTTCGAGATATTCCCCCTGCTCCCCGGGGAATACCGCGAATTGAGGTGATTTTTGACCTTGACGCTAATGGCATCCTTCGCATTTCGGCCCAAGACTTACATACCGGTAACAGACGAAAAATAGAAATTGCTTCTGCCACTTCGCTGTCAAAGGAGGAGGTAGAACGCATGGTCAAAGAGGCCCAGGCCCATGCTCAAGAAGACAAAAGAGACAGAGAAAAGGTAGAAATAGGCATCCGGGCAAATAATATGATTGATGCGGCTGAGATGGTGATTGAGGAAGCGGAAGACAAGGCGGAGAACTTTGAGGTAGAAGAGTTAGAAAAGGCAATTTTCGGCCTTAAAAATGCCTTGGCTAGTGGTGATTCGCAGAAGATTGAATCGGCGACTGAGCAATTAGAAGAGCTAACCAAGGTCAGCGAGGTAAGGTCCTGGCCGGTCCGGTGATCTATCACCTGAAACTCTTCTCCTTGCTGAATTAAATCTGCCAACTGGAAAAGGGTAATCGGCCGGCTAGTCTTCACATCATACATTCTTCGATTGCCGTACTTCTTGATCAAACGAGGCACTATCTCCTCCCCCCTCTGGTTAATACGTTTGTCTGGTAAAGGCTGGGTTTCTTCACCGGAGAGGCCAGATATTCAGCCAGTTGATTGAATTTATCCTCATCTTTCCCCGAGATGAGTCCATCAAAATAGGCCTTCACTTTGCTTCTGTTTTTTACCTCATAGACTCTAATCTCCTGGGAAATTCGGGGAATCACATTGTGATAAACTCCCAGAAAAAGAACACCGGTCTCTCCCTTTTGTAGAGTCTCATTTATTCTAGCGGCGATGAATTTATCCCTTTTTTCCATCAGGGAGCCTTTGCGTAGTTTATATCCCATATAAGCCAGCATCCTCCCTGAGAAGGATTGCGTTTGGGTAAGCTTAATCAGGCGATCGTATTCTTGTCTCAGGAGAAGAATATCTTCTGTTTTTCTTATCTCCGCCCCCCTTTCCATTAGTTTGAGGATAATCTGGTAATTCTTACTTCCTTCACTGGCTCCCTTCTCAACAATCTTCTTTCCTATCTCACCATCTATTACCAGTCCATCCTGATAAATCTTGAGATTTGAGGCATCCAGAAGATCGAAATAATTGGCCAGGGCATCCCAGAATCCCGAAACCGCCTTTTTGTGTTTAGTCCAGCGCTCTTTTCCACACATTTGACCGCACTTTTCATCGGTTGTCCTGGCCAGACTTCCCAAATCCGCCTCCATATGGATGATGGGTACGTAAAGTAGTTTTTTCATGGTAGTCCACCGGTCACAAGCTTTCCCTTCTATTTCCCTTCACTATTTTGATGGCTTGCTTGAAATGTTTAGCCTTAATCTGAAATTGGGTATAATCCTCATTGTCCTTGTCGGTTTGGTTATTCAAGAATTCCCTGATGGCCAGCATAGACGCGTTCCGGCAGATAGACTCTATATCAGCACCTACCAGTCCCTCAGTGTTTTGAACCAGAAGTTTGAGATCTACACCGGAAGCTAAGGGCTTCCCCTTGGTGTGAACTTTGAATATCTCCAGTCTGGCCGACTGATCAGGCTGAGGCAACTGGAGAAGGAAATCGAACCTGCCGGCCCGGAGTAGGGCAGAGTCAATAATATCCAGTCTATTGGTAGCGGCCAAAACTATCACTCCCTTGAGCTCCTCTATTCCATCCATCTCGGTAAGGAATTGGCTGATGGTGCGGTCAGTTACGTGAGAGTCGAAACCAGCGCCTCGAGCCGGGGCCAGACTGTCCAATTCATCAAAGAAAATGATGCAAGGGGATGCTTGTTTGGCCTTTTTGAAAATCTCTCGCACTCCTCGTTCTGATTCACCAACAAACTTACTCATTAACTCGGGTCCCTTAACCGAGATGAAATTTACCTCGGATT
>AQRW01000125.1 GCA_000402295.1 Candidatus Aerophobus profundus SCGC AAA252-L23 | reverse complement strand
ATACCACTGTATCTTCGCTAAAAAACGATTCCCCCTAAAAACACCTAGAAACTCTACAAACCTCGCTTTTTAGGCAAACTTATTTATTACGTCCTTCTGTGTGGCCATTTTTCTTTGACAAGCTAAACAGATATAGGATAATAAAGACAAAAATGAGAAACAATAGAATCAAAATAACCACTGGACAAAAAGGATAAAAATGATGCAAAGAAAACCGAAACTTTACTTGGAAAATTCGATAATAAGTATGTATTTTCAAGATGATGCTCCTTATCTAAGGGATTTAACTCGACAATTCTGGAGAGATGTCTTACCTCATTTTGATGTTTACGTCTCAGAAGCAGTTCTTGATGAAATCAGAGCAACAGAGGAACTGAATCTACGAAAAGCATTGGAAGACTTGATAAAAGACTTTGAGGTTCTGGAAATAACGGAAGAAGTCATTAAATTGGCAGATGTGTATCTATCCCACAGGCGCTTACCCCGTGGTGATGCTCTCCATCTCGCTTCGGAAAGTATAGGAGAGATGGATTTTCTGGTCACATGGAATTTCAGGCATATTTATAAGCGTGGAACACAAGAAATAATACGTGAGGTAAATACAAGGTTGAGGATCCCAGTCCCCATGGTTACAACACCCGAAGATTTCTTGGGGGAGGAGGTGTAGAATGCCAAGAAGAGAAGTTACCGACAAGGAAAAAGAAGAAATACAAAAGAGGGTACAGCGGGAGTTTCCGGGATGCAAAGCTTTACAAGACATTCACTACTACCGCTACGTGAAGGAGATAGAATGGCAAACAATGTCACCCTATGAGATTGTAAAAGATATAAAGAGGGGTGCCAGCGAGACCAAAAGAGAAATGAAGGCGCATACAGAAAAATGAAATGAAGTCACCACTTCGTATGACACGGCGTTTATGGTTCGCTACGGAGGGATTGGTATCCTTAACACTTGGGAAATTGGATAAGGCTTATGATAATCCAACATCTTACATGAAAAACGGACAGAAGGTCCTTGATCTTGTGTGAATGTCAACCCAAAAGGGGACCACCTGTGTTAAGTATAGTGTTAATGAACATTTGCTCTTTCTCTCTCTTTTATTTTAAGCTTGTGTTTCCCCCAACTCTGTCTGAGCCGGTAGCTTTGTCCCTCAATCTGGATAATGTGAGCATGATGGGTCACTCGATCCAATGAAGCTCTGGTTAGCCTTTGATCATGAAATACTTCTGTCCAGTTAGCAAAGGCAAGGTTGCTGGTAATAATCACTAATTCTTGCTCATAACGAGAGGAGAAGAACTCAAATAAAGGCTCGGATCCCATCTTGTCAAAAGGAACGAATCGTAGCTCATCAACCTAAGTATAATCAGTGAGTTAATTAAATTGGTACCCGTTTTGATCAGTGCGTTGAAATAAGGCCTTTCAAAGAGGAATGGTTATTACCAGGAAGGATTTCTTCATCAATGACCAGGTAATTGGTATTCCCGCTTGTTTTTTTCTCTACCTCCTGGGTGGCGGCCAATTGGTACGGCGTAGGTTTTGAGGTCTGATTAGCTTTTTAAAGGATTGACCTGAAGTGAAGGGAGAAGTACAATAAAGTTACTGGGTGTGATAAAGTAGTCAGCTTTAGCTATTTGCACAGATTGGTTAGTTAGTTTGGTAGGTGAAGAAATCCTTAGCTTCTTTCAGATGTGTTTAGGCAGAGCTTTTGGAGTAGAAAAGAGGTCTTGGACTATGACTACCCAACCATTCCAAATTTCTGACCAGGTGAGAGTGGGAGGGAAGCTCGGCGCAATAATAGCAATGGAGTCTCGTCCCAAAGCAACTATTTACACTATTGCTTTCCCAGAAGGTCCCCCCAAGAAATTTCTATCTCCTCCCACAATAATTGAGAAGATTTACTCAGCAATTGAGCTTCTTAAATCTGGTAACTTTGATTCTCCTGTCAAATTCGATTTGCATTTTGAAGCTGCCCGTCTTTCTTTAGCCTATGAATATAATCATCTTCTTTCTCTCTCTTCCACTCGTACTGATTTGGGGCCATATCAGGTAGAGGCAGTCTATAAGGTTCTGAATAGCTATAAACAGCGTTTCTTAATAGCGGACGACGTGGGGTTAGGTAAGACTATCGAGGCGGGGATGATTTTGAAGGAGCTCGCTCTGCGAGGAAGAGCAAAAAGGGTACTGGTTGTGGTACCTGCTTTTCTTCGATACCAATGGCGGAGAGAGATGCAAGAAAGATTTGATGAGAATTTTGTAATATACGATTCATCCCACATAAGAGTCTTAAGGGAGTCGCTTCCCAAGGATGTTAATATCTGGGAGGCTCATAATATGATCATAACTTCTCTTGATTATGCGAGAAGGGAAGAGATCCTTGTAGAATTGGAGAGGACAAGATGGAATCTCATAATTTTTGACGAAGCCCATAAATTGTCAGTTACTAAATCCGGTACTAATATTGATCGCTCCCAGCGTTTTAAGCTTTCAGATAAACTAAGAAACCAAACCGAAAGTCTCCTGCTTCTCACCGGTACCCCTCATAAAGGAGACTCTTTTGCGTTTTATAGTCTCTTATCACTGGTTGATCTTTATATTTTTGAGAGTGAAAAAAGGATATTCCCGAAAAGACTTAATTCCATTATGATTCGCCGGGGAAAGACTGGTCTAACAAACGAAAATGGGAAACCGGTGTTTAGACCGCGTGAGGTGCTTACCGTTCCCGTGAGTTTTTCCATTAGCGAAAAGCAGCTTTATGATGCTGTAACCGATTATGTGAGGAGAACTTACAATATCGCAAAATCTCAACATAACCGTGCAGTTGGGTTTGCTATGGTACTTCTTCAAAAACGAATGGTCTCCTCAGTCGAGGCTATTAAGAAATCTCTTAAGAATCGTCTGTACAACCTTATCAAAGGAGAAGTGGTCGATTTTACAAAGAAAGAGGAAATACGGTTTAGAGACTACATAGAGGATCCTGATTCTATGGATGATTGGGAAAAAGAAAGATTTGAAAGCAAATTGGAGATTCTCGGCCTTCCCACTACCCCTGAGGGTTTGAAATGTGAAATAGATAATCTCAAATGGCTCATAAAACGAGCAGAGAAAATAAAGATTGATTCCAAAGCAGAAAGGTTTTTGGAATTCGTCAGAGGTGTCCTGAAAAATCCAGAAGAAAAGATATTGGTTTTCACCGAATACAGAGATACCTTAAAATATCTGGTTCGTCTTTTAGAAGAAGAGGGTTTTAATCCCGTGGTAATTCATGGCAGCATGGCTATGGATGAGAGAAGGGAATCCGAGAAACTTTTTGAAAAAAGTGGCAGGAAGATAATGGTTGCTACAGAGGCGGCTGGCGAGGGAATCAATCTTCAATTTTGCCACATAATGGTTAATTACGATCTTCCGTGGAATCCCAACCGGATTGATCAGCGGATCGGTCGACTTCATCGATATGGCCAGAAAAGAGATGTCAAAGTTCATAACCTTTTTATTACTAATACCAGAGAAGGGCAAATTTTGGCCAGACTCTTTCAAAAAGTAAAAATAATTGAACAAGAGTTAGGAGGTAAAATCTCGGACATTATAGGTATCGTATTAGAAGGAGTAAAGTTGGATGAGCTTATAATAAATGCTCTTGCCGCTAACAAATCTGTGGAAGCTACCGCGAGAGATATAGAAAGGGCTGTAGAAGATAGAAAACGTGCTTACAGAAAAGTTGAAAGTAGTTTTCTAATGAACCTAAAGAAATTTGATTTAGATGGGACGCTCAAAGTAATCGAAAGGAGTCAGCAACGTTCCATTACAGAGAAGGATTTAGAGAGATTTGTGAGAAGTTTTTTTGATCTTCTGGGTGGGAAAATTGAGCCGACCAGAAGGAAGAAAATCTGCCGACTCTACCCGCCTAAAGAGATTCAAGGGAAAGATGTCAGGGGGGAATACGAGAAAATTACCTTCTCTAAGGAAATAGCAAAGACATTAGGACCTCAGGAGACCGAGTTCCTGGCATTTGGACACCCTCTTTTGGAGGCAATTATCAACTACGCTAAAGATAAGAGCTGGACTTTTGGAGGAAGGACCACAATTAAGGTATTGGAAAATAGTGTTGTTCCTGGTTCCCTTTTTAACTTTATTATGAGGTTTACGGACGCCACAGACCGGTTACTGAGCGAGGGAATCCTTAGTGTTTTTGTCGATATTCAAGGCAGAGTAAATCAGTTCGACTCTGAACAAGTAGCTAATTTTTCAAATTCCTCGCAGAGGCCATTGAATAGTAACCTGGTTCAGGATATCATGGAAAAAAGTGATGATTTTTTTGATAAAGCAAAGGATTTTGTCATCCGGGAGACAAACACTCATTTACAAAGAGTGCAAAGCAAAAAGGAGAGGGAAATTAACATAAAAAGGGATGATGCTAAGCGATACTTTGAGACAAGAATAAGAGAGGAGAAAAAGAGGATTCGTAAGTATGAAACCGATCTTTTCAAGGGAAAGGATATGGAAATTGCCATAAGAGCGGGGAAAAGAAGACTGCAAGACTTAGACGTTGATTATAAAGCATTTTTAGACAGCTTAGAGGAAGAAGGATTAGTCATCGAGGAAATGCCTGAGCTTGTATCTTGTGCTATAATTCTGCCTCAATAGGAGAGGGTTTATGCCTGTTTATAGGAACCAGAGGTTATTTTCTGACCATTATTTGAGAGAGATCCTTCCTCAGTCCAATGAGTGGAAGCGTGCAGATGAAGAAAAATTGAAAGAAATTCTAAAAAAAATGCAATTTCTTTATGAAAAAAAGAGCCCCATGATTTCGTCCCTCAAAGAGTCACAATTAGAAGAGGAATTCATAAGACCGGTCTTGAGATTATTGGGTCATATTTATACTCCCCACCCTTCTATCCGTAAGATGTGGGAAGGAACAAAAGAGCCGGATTATGCTTTTTATTCCTCTGAAGAGGCTAAAAGAGAGGCCTCTATTCAAAAAGCCATCGCTATTGGTGAGATAAAGCGATACGGAAGGTCTCTTGATAGAAAGTCAAAGGGTGAGGACCTATTTGACGCCCAAAATCCTTCGCTCCAGATGAGCCGTTACCTCTGGTTATCCGAAGTTCGCTGGGGGATATTGACCGATGGAAGATTTTGGCGACTCTACGAGCGAGAAACATCCAAAAAAATTGATATTTTCTATGAAATTGATATTGAAGGATTACTCAAAAAAGACGACGTGGAAGATTTCAAATATTTCTACTTTTTCTTTTACCAGGATGCTTTTCCGGAATTCCTACAAAAGGTTTATAGTGAGAGTCTGAACTATGCTGAGAAAGTAGGGGAGGAACTCAAAGAAAATATCTACCAGGCATTAAGAATGTTGGCCGAAGGATTTCTCAAAACTCCGGGCAATAGCTTAACTACCAAGAACTTAAATGAAATTCACGATAACTCTCTCGTCTTTTTATATCGCTTACTTTTTATTCTCTACGCCGAATACCGAGGACTTCTTCCCCTGGGAGAAAATGAAGTTTATACTGATACTTATAGCCTTGACTCCATAAAAAAAGACATTACCCACAGAATTGACCATGGTTTTTCTTTCCCTCACGCTCAAGCTCATTACTATAGAAGACTTAAGGAACTATTTGAGATTGTTAATTCGGGAAGTGCTGAAATAGGCGTTCCTTTCTATAACGGCGGGCTTTTTGATCCAGGGAAGCATCCTTTTTTGGAAGAATTCAAAGCTGGCGATTTTTACGTTGCCAAGGTCATAAACCTTCTCACCCGATCCAGGGACAAAGCTTTTATAGATTATTCAAGTCTTGAGACAAGACATTTGGGTTCCATTTACGAAGGGCTTTTGGAATATAAAATCAAGATTGCCCAAGAGGATCTTATTCCCATAAAGAGAAAGGGAAAAGAAATTTTCATTTCTTTACAGGAGGCCGAAGCTCCTGGAAGCAGAATAAGAGAAAGTGAGATTATAAACAGCGGGGATCTGTATCTGGTAACCGACAAGGGGGAGCGAAAAGCAAGCGGAAGTTATTATACCCCAGGGTATATCGTGAAATATATTGTTGAGAATACATTAGGGCCGCTCGTGGAAGAGAAGAAAAAGATAGTAAAAGAAAGAATACAAGAGTTATGGGAGAATCGCCAGAAGTCAAGGGGATACAATCGGGAAATCCTGGAAAAACGATTGAGGCAGACCGGAAGTGAGCTTATCAATGAAATACTAACCATAAAGGTTCTTGATCCGGCTATGGGCAGCGGTCATTTTCTCGTTGAAGCTATGGACTTTTTGGCGCACGCTCTGGTGGAAGCGCTAAGTAGTGAAATGGTTTTCAAAACTTCACAAAGGGGTAAATTAGTCGTCCGAGAAAAATTTACTTCTTATAAAGAAAATACAGATGAAGACGAAATTCGCTGGGCAAGACGAGAGGTAATAGAACGTTGTGTTTACGGCGTTGACCTAAACCCTTTAGCTGTAGAATTGGCAAAGCTTTCCCTTTGGCTTTATACAGTAGCTAAGGGTAAACCCCTTAATTTCCTCGACCACCATTTGAAATGTGGAAACTCACTAATCGGAGCCAGAATTGACGATTTAACGAACTTACCTAAGTCCAAAAAGGAAAAGCGGGAAGAAGTCTCAACTGGTCAGGGGTTTCTCTTTGACCTATCTCTCATCGTAGGGGATTTGGGATTGGCAGTAGGAGATTATCTTTTAATCGAGGGCAGGCCCACTGAGAGGTCCGAGGATATAAGGGAGAAAGAAAAGATCTATCAGGATTTAAACAAGCGCAGGATAGATAAATGGCGAGCGGTAGCCGACTTATGGACAAGCTCTTATTTTGGAGTTAAGCTCGACCCTGCTCTTTATGAAGCTATCTCTGATTATCTATTGGGAAAGAGCAAGAGAGTTCCTGAAGAATGGGTAAAAGACTTTGCGGATAAAGCCTCAGAGATAGCCAAGGAAAAACACTCCTTCCATTGGGAACTTGAATTTCCGGAGGTTTTCTTTGGTAGACAGGGTAACAGATTAGAGAATCCAGGATTTGATGTGGTGGTGGGGAATCCTCCGTATGATGTTATATCTGAGAAGGAACAAGAAAGAGAGGTTGAGTTCGATAAATCCTTCTTCTCCTGTGTTCCTTTTTATAGTCCTGCCATGGGGAGCAAAATTAATTTCTATCGTCTCTTTATTGCTTTATCTTTAAACATACTAAGAGAAAGAGGAATGCACGGTTTCATAGTTCCTATGGCTTTATTAGCTGATAAACAAGCAAAACTTTTGCGTAAATTCATGATCGAAAAGCACTGTTTTAAAACCATTGAAGCCTTTCCTCAAAAGGATGATCCATTAGACAGAGTTTTCTTAGAGGCAAAATTGTCTACCTGCGTATATGTTATTGGGAAGTCTCTCCCGGCTACATTTGCCGTTAGGGTCCATCCAGGTAAATACATCTTAGAAAACTCTCCAACTTTGAATATTCAGCTTAGTCAGATCGGGGAACTTGATAAGGGCAATCTAAGTATCCCGTGCTATCCGAACATGAGCATGGTGGATTTTGAACTTGCTCTGAAACTTATAGAAGTATCCGGGGGCAGCATCCTTAGAAACTCTGCCTCGTCTCAGCAGGGAGAAGTTAACTTAACCACACAGGCGAGGTTTTTGTCGCCTAAATCAAATGGTCAAATTGTGTTGCGGGGTGCCCATGTGGATCGGTATGACCTTAATGAAAAACCCAAACAAGGAATTCCAATGTATCTTGATGTCCCAAAATTTCTTGCATCTCATGACAATAATACCAAAGCCTACGATTATCTTTATGTTCGGATTGGTTATCAACGGGGGTCTGCAATAGATAATTGGAGAAGAATCATTGCTACAATAATAGAGAAGGATAATTTTTGCTCTGACACCATCAACTATATTGTGAATCCAAAACAACTTGATTTATTTACTCTCCTTGGTTTGTTGAATTCGTCACTGTGGGAGTGGCGGTTTAGGTTGACGAGTACGAATAATCATGTAAATGCCTATGAAATAGATTCCATGCCCAACCGCCGCATTTTCTTTACTACTCCCAAAGAAGAGCGACAAAAGTTGGTAACGGAAGGAAAAGGGCTTTATCGAAAGTATCTTGAAAATGGTAATTGGGATTCCCTCCTTTTTTCGGTTGGTTTGCGCCTCAGTAAGGGATATAAACCCGATCCTGAGCTTGTTAAGAAGCATAATGCCGAGCCGCTGAACAAGGATTTCCAAATTAAAGAGGATGAACTTGTTGACCAGTCCGATGTTGTCCACGACCTCTTAGCCTTCTTAGCTGAAGACATGATTGAATATAATAAAGAGAAAAATAAGGAAATAAAGAGCTTTCTAAGTTGGTTGCAAAGAGAAGCTGGAACTAAAGTGGAAGACTTAACAGGGAAAACTAAGATTAAAAAATATTATGAAATTAGTTTGGATGACTTAATAAATATCCTCAAGAAAAATAGAAAAAAACTCCAGATTGACCCTTCACGCCGAGAGTTCCAGGATAAACTCTCCGCTGAATTTGACAAAAGCATCCAGAACCTAATGCCCCTAAAGAGAAAAATAGAGATAACCGATCATCTCATAGACCAAATAGTCTACAAACTGTACGGCTTAACCGAGGAAGAGATAAAAATTGTAGAGGGAAATTAGAAATTGACGCAAGATGTAAGCCTGTTCGACAAAATTAAGCAAAGCGGTCAATGGTGGCTTAACCCATGGTGGTTGAAAGGAGACTCAAAATATGTCCACATAGTAGGAACAATTTTTATCCTGAGTGCCTATCCTGTGCAATACGAAAGACAAGTTATGGTGAATCCTTATACAAAATTTAGGAGTATTGGTGAGAATTATGCAATTCTTTTAGAAAAGGAATGAAAAAAGTGTATGTGTAGAAAATATGACAGTAGAGTTTTTATTTTTGGTGCAGGCGTCTCCAAGGCTGTTGCTGGGGCTCCTGTGATGAAAGAACTTTTTTCAAGAATGAGGGAAAGGTATGAATATGAGAAGACTCGTAGCGATATTCCTGGGGGTGGGAATAACCGAGTCTTTTGGTTTGGAAGAATTGTCGCGTTCATAGATAAATTGGAACGTAGAGCAAAGAGACGATTTCGTCAGATTACGGAAAATGGAGGTGTCAAGATAAAGAGCGATATTCGAGAGAATATCGAGTATTTGATAACTCTTTTGGACATACATACTGAGTATGGCGCAATGTTTAGGTTTGAACAACCCGGTGCAGATTGGAATCCTTACCCATTTATACCATTAGATGATATTAGTAGAGAGGAAATAGACGAAGTTCGGAGTTGCTTGAATACTTATCTTTATCTGTGTTTATCTGATCTCGATGACGAAAATGGCATTCTTAAGAAGTTCTTTCAAGAACAGTTGAGACCGAAAGATCATCTCATTACATTCAATTATGATTTGCTGATAGAAAAAGCTCTTTGGCAGATTAATCGATGGAATCCGGTAGGGGGATACGTTGGGGTGGAACAATTGGAACACGATGAAGACGAGAAAGACTTGATCCAGGCCGGTCGGGATCGGTCAATGTACAAAATCCTGAAGTTACACGGCTCCATCAATTGGAGATATGAAGGCATACTATTACCAGGTTTTGGAGCGGATTCCGTTATAACTCTGGATGACCAAGAAAGATGGGGCTTTTTCTTTCCCAGATTAAAGAAAATTTTGAAGAGAGATCCCACTCAGCCCTCAAGCAGAATACAACGTCTAATCAGCAAAGGTTATGCAGGAGGTTATTCTCTTCCCTGGATACTTCCTTCCTATGTTAAAGTCTTTAGTAAAACTCCATTCCTCCTTGAAATCTGGAGGAAAACTCAGCGAGTACTTACACAAGCAAGACGCTTGGTAGTATTAGGATATAGCTTCCCAGAAGCAGATTCTCAAAGCCAACTTCTTTTGGCTTCATTGCCTGATGATTGCAGCATCCTAATCGTTGATCCAGGCGCTGATGCAATTAAGACGAGAATGAATAAATTATTGCAATTTTCTGACATCTCGGTGAAAAATATGAAGTTTGAGGAATGGGTGGAAACAGGCTACTCCGGACTCTAAAAAATTGGAGGTGAATTAGTTTTGGAAGTAATATACAGAAGAAGAAAGCCTAAAAGTATTCAAGGTAAAGGGCTGGTTTTCTCGCAGGAGTTTTGGAGATTAGTGATCTTTTGTCTTCTCGAAAAAGAAGTTAGTCGTTTAGCGAAAGCCAGATTTTATAAGTCCAAAAAACAAGAATTGAAAAGATTGTATAAGGTTTTGAAAGAGTCGAAGGGTTTTGACCTTGATGAAAAAATTGCTCAAGACCTTGGAAAACTTGACTCACCAATAGCCCAGGAATTATTGGAAAACTTGGTATATCACTTAGATGAATTACTCGATAGAACTATACCGATTACTGAGGTTGATAGACCTCAAGACATCGGCTCTCTTCTCATTGGGAGAAGATGGAATGAGTGGGAATCATTGATCGGTGACGTGAGTACGTATCCCCCTGCTCCAGATGTTAAAAGCAAGCTGTCGCCTACCCAGTGGAGAAAGTACTTTAATGATTTAGATCAAAAACTTGCCAATTTCTTTTTTGAAAACCTGATCATCAATTACGAAATTCTGATTTCTAAGCAACAGGCAAATCAACTGCGCAGGAAAGCGATTCTGGGTTACGTGGCAATACTTCGTGGTTTTATGGTCGACCATCCTAAATGGGTATTCAAATCAACTTATAGCCCTGGTATTGCCGAGAAATTGGCCTCTGTTGACTTAGAGGAGTTTTGGCCGGATTTTTCAGATGTCATTTTAGCCTCTTGCATCGGTGATTACAAAGAAAATATTCCCATTGTTTTGGCTGAATATTTGCAGAAGAAGGGTATATCGATCTTGGCTCAAGAGATCTCGGAGGCAATGAAACTTTATCCGTATCAATTTCCCGGGCATCACCTTGGTTGGATTAAAGACAAACGAATTGATAGAATATTCTTAGAGACTGTCCGCAGAACCCTTATTAGCTTTCCCGTAAGCGCCGAAGAGGAAATGCGCAATTTTTTGGAGAGACTCCAAGAAAAAGAGAAAAAATGGATGGTCGTCATTCCCGTTGAAGGTTTCCAGTTCCCTGGTGGTATGATTGATTTTGAAGACCTGTTTCTTAGGTTCACCACCAGCATTGATTTCTTAGATGGAAAATCAAAAGCTCGATTCATAGACATTTTGAAAAATTATAAAGAATTTGTGATCGTCGACCAAGTTTCTGCTATGGATCCAAACATGGCCAGATATTTTGCTTGTAGAAAAGTCCATCGAGTGTTAGATCTGCTCTCTTTCTTATTGAACTGGCCTATCGCTTTTGATCCCGACCCTTTTGGTTGTGTGATATCTAAAAAAGGAGACAAAAGTGGAGAAGTTTTCCTTTTGAGCGGACATACACCGAAGTTGGAGTGTTGGAAGCGCCCCATAAATTTAAGGTTACTTCTTCCAAAATTGGACAAGTTGATTGTCTATTCCGGCAATGAGAATAAAAAGAATGAGGAGAAAATAAGACGAGCGCTTCGTTGGTTTAATTGGTCTCTTTCAGAAACAGACGACGAAGTAAAATTCATTAAGTTGTGGATTCCTTTTGAGTTACTCTGCTCTATAATCCAATCTATATTGAAAAGATTAAAGGTATGAATGGGACTATATGCGAACCAAGTTCGGATATACTGAAGTTAAGTGAAATGTTTACCCCTTTTAATTGAAACAGCTAAATGTTTAAAAATAAATTACTAAAGTCATTGCCATATCTTGCCGTCATCTGCACAGGTGTAATTTTTTATTTTCTGGCTGTTTTCCTAAACGCAAAATTTTATGATTTGCTCATCAATATTGCAGCAGCCTTTTTCGCCATCCCTTTACTATATTTTTTCTATGAAACAGCGAAATCTTTTTCTCATAAAAAACTGAATAAGGAAATTTTTGACTATGCAAAAATGCAGGTAGACCGCGAATTGCTGTCGATTTTAAATCAACTTCAAAAAATAGTATATACCCTTGAAGAAAAAGATTTCTCGAATGAAGCTATCAATAAATTTCTTTCACTCAGAAAAGAGGGATTAGTAAATCAGCTCAGAGAAAATAAATACTTAGGTTTCCAGGTTTTCAAGCATTGGGAAATAAGTGAAAAAGACTTGCACGAATTACTTAGAAATCCGTTTATCCTTGAAAAAATGGAAGATGAGCAAATTATATCCATAATTAATGTGTTGAAGAGCTTGAGAGCACTTGAAGCGATTCAAAGAATAGACGAGTTGTACATTGAAACAGAGCAAATTGCAAAAAACTATAAGGTCCAAAGCGGAGTAGACATGAATCCAGAAAATAAAAAATTCCCTGATAGGCATATGTTACTAAAACATTTAGCTGAAGATAAATTTGTAGTTTATGACTTCGGAGATATATCTAAATACAATTTAGAAAAATGTCTTAATTACTACAAAATTAACAACAAATTACTAAATTATTACGCCAAAGTCATTTTCGATCTACTGAATGATATTAATAGCTGGTTGAATGCAACTGGTCTAGAGTTCATTATTGATACAAAAATGTTTAGAATGAGGGGCAAACACATCACTTAACAGCGTATGTCTGATATTCAGCGATGATGATAAAATCTTATCATCGCCGAACTTCAGATACGCTCGGAACGATAGACTAAATGGCTCTGGTTGCGACATCGAGTCTTTATCTTGGGTTCAAACAATAACAAAATATAACGATGCGGCGTGAAAGCAATAATCGCCACTTCGTCTATCACACGGGTAAGCGGTTTCGCTTCGCTTCACCCAAATTCGCTTGCCCGTCTTATTCCATGGAAAATGATAAAGGGCTGCGTGCCCATCATAATTTGGAGGCTAAGAAATGAATGTAATAGACCTAACAGATAAGCACAAGCAATTATATTTCGTATGCCTGGAAGATTGGTGTGAAGAGATGAAAGAGGCAGGGAACCATAAAGAAATTTGGTATAAGGGAATGAAAGATAAAGGTCTTAGGGTGAAGTTAGCAATAGACGAAAATGACCAGGTTGGAGGAATGATCGAATATATGCCCATAGAATATGCCTTTGCCGAAGGTTCAGACCTTTATTTTATCAACTGTATCTGGGTACATGGGTACAAACGGGGTCGGGGGAACTTCCAAAAAAGAGGTATGGGGAAAGCTCTTTTGAAAGCCGCAGAAGAGGATGTAAAAGCTTTTGGTGCAAAAGGAATGGTTGCCTGGGGGATTTCACTACCTTTCTGGATGAAAGCCTCCTGGTTCAAGAAGCACGGCTATAAAAAAATTGATTCGGATAAAGGAATCATATTGTTATGGAAGCCTTTTTCTGGTGATGCGGAACCGCCAAAATGGATAAAAAAGAAATACATACCAGAATTTACGCCCGGCAAAGTTACAGTTACATCCTTTTTCAACGGTCAATGTCCCGCCGGCAATATTACACATGAACGTGCCAAAAGGGTCGCCAAGGAGTTTGGCGATAAAGTTATATTTTGTACAATCAATACAAATAACAAAGAAGTAATGCGTCGATATGGGAAAAAAGACGCTTTATATATAGATGCCAAAAAAGTAACAAAGGGACCGCCACTTTCTTATGAGAAAATAAAGAGACTGGTAGCCAAAAGGGTCAAAAAATTGTAGCAACAAAATGCAAGCGACTAAACAATTACGTTAAAAGACACACAGCATTCGAGGAATAAGAAATGCGGGCAACATCAGGTAACAGAGTGTATCTGGCTTCGTGCCTCGGCAATTTGGGCGAAGTGCCTTCGACAATTTCTTTTATCCGCAAAACGTTCTATGAAATTGTTCAACAAGAAGAAAAATAATTTATGATGGAAAAGTTTTTATTGTTAGCTCTTTTTGGCGTTGTCATGGCTCATTTAGAGGGAGTAGCTGTGGTTTATCTTCGTAAGGCACTTGGAATTATTGACTCACAATCAAATAGAGAATCGCTCAAAAAATTTCCCAAACGCTACATTTTTATTGAGAGAACAAGAGAAGTGGCCACAATATTAATGCTTGTAACTTTAGCCTTTTTGGTTGGAAAAACATGGCTTGACAAGATGGTTGTCTTTTTTTGGACATTTGCTTTTTGGGATCTGTTTTATTATTTTTCGCTTTACCTTTTGATTAAATGGCCATCTGATTTTGCTACGATTGATGCTCTTTTTCTTATACCTCGTCCTTGGATTGCACCCGTATGGGTTCCAATTGGGGTATCATCAATCACTATCACAATTATTGCTGTTCTTCTTCTGACTTCTATTTTGTAGGGGAGGTAGAAAATCAAAAAGATAGAATAATTATTGTTTTGCAATTTCATATAGCCCAGCATAAAAGGTTCGTGCCTTACGGCCCTCACCCAAATTTTTGCTTCGCAAAAATTTCTTTTATGCTGGAGACGTTAGGTGAAATTCCGAACACCGATATAATGTTATTGGGTTCAAACAATAACAAAATATAACCATGCGGCGTGAAAGCAACGACCGATATATGAAATTGCGCGCCCATAGAACGCCATTGTCTGCGGCGGATAATAAGGAGAAATCTATGTTGAGAGTCAAGGAAGTCAAATTGGAGCATCTTGTCCTTGGTACTTTGTTGGTATATGTCACTCTGCACTTACTCGAGGAAGGAATCTTCGGGTTCCCAGCCTGGGCAGAAAGACGATGGACGATCCCGAACTATACAGTGTCTAAATGGCTTCTCCACAACATCTACTTCATTTTCTTTCTCGTGTTAGGCTACCTCATCTACCGAATCAACAAAGAGAGATTGTTATTCGTAGGACTCGGAATCATTGTTTGGGGTTTTTTGAATAGTCTCAACCATATTGTCTTTTCAGTCATCTTTTTGGAGTATTCTCCAGGTCTTTTCACTGGATTGATCTTCCTGCTTTTTGCTGTTCTTGCGTTGAAAAGAATCCGTGAAATGGGCAAACTATCTCTGGGTTTGATTCTGCTGTCTATTCTGTTCGGATTATTGTACTGGGGATTACCGATAATTCTATTCATTGAAGTAGACAAGATTCTGGGAATTTAAGCTGCGGGGCGAGGGTTGAGGGCGCAACTTCATATAACACGGGCTTTACGGCTCACTTCGTGCGCCCAAATTGTCTTCGGTAACTTCTTTTATGCTGGAGACGTTATATGACATTCCGCCCTTCGCCGCTGGAAAATATATAAAAAGTCGTTAATACAAGTATGGAAAATGGAGGTAAAAAATGGCAACAATAGATGAAACACTCAAGTCAAAGAAGAAGCCAAAAGAAATTGTCACTCTTTTGGCGGAAGAGTTAAAGAGCGATGAAAAATTTGGTTAAGGAGCTTACTTTGCTCTAACTGAAATCGCAAAAAGCAATCCCAAATTGTAAAAAGAACTAACTGCTAAGTTTAGTGAGATAATGAAAACTGAACCTAACAAGGGCGTGAGAAATTTATACTCTAAATATCTGAGGGGCGTTGAACAATGATAGATAATGTAAGAGAAATAATTGAAAAAGGGATTCGCTCTTTGAATGATGTCCTTCCAGAAATCCGGAAAAGATTGTACCGGTAATCGAAAAATTAAGGACCGATGATAGCCTTTATGTCAGGAAATCTGTCGCTGCCCTTAGTCAAGTCCTTTTTCTTCTGTAGTTTACCCCAAGATAAGAGCAATGTTTCCTTAAGCTACCATTCGACAGTGCCTGGTAAAAGATATCTCTAAAAGCCTGATGGAGAAAGGGATTGCTGGCACGGTCAAAAAGAGGCGTTTACCAGGTTTTCTTTTTGGGTGGAATTTTACCTATCGGGCATATGGTATGACTTTCAGAAGATTTTGAGGACTTCTGGAGTCGATTTTACTCATGTTGGTTCTATGGATATTCACTTGGTAATTGATCCCGACATTATTGATGAAGTAAAATATGAGACTATTATCAGAATATTACTGAACAGGGAGTATCAACCGTGAGAGGAAGGCTTTTCAAAAACAGAATTATTGCGAAGAATCTGTTTTCGTGTATAATTG
>AQRW01000124.1 GCA_000402295.1 Candidatus Aerophobus profundus SCGC AAA252-L23 | reverse complement strand
CTATATCTACATATTTCGAAAAGTCTGGAAACGTGAATTATGAATAGCACCACTACAAATTTGGGTTAAATCCCACAAACTCGTGGCAAAGAAAAAATTTTTGATCTTAAAACAAGATGAATTAAAGGGTTATTTACCGTAATCAGTTTACTACCGGAGAATAGGAGGTCATGAGTGTCTGTCCAGGCAGCGAGCAAGAGACTTCTTGTGTATTGTTTTATTCTAATTGCAATCGTGATTAGTTTGATTCCGATTTTTTGGACTTTTATGTCTTCTATTAAGGCTGATGAACTTATCTGGCGCATACCCCCACCGTGGTTATTTCGTCCCACCTCTGTACACTGGGAGAATGTACTAAATCCTGCAATAAGTAATTTCCCCAACTTTGTTCTAAATAGTCTCATAATTGCCGCAGGTGCTACGTTAATTTCGCTGATCGTAGGAATCCCGGCAGCTTATGCTTTTTCACAATTTCGGTTTCGTGCAAAACAACCATTATTTTTCTGGGTCTTAACAACAAGAATGGCACCTCCTTTTTGCATAACAATTCCCATGTTCATGTTGTGGAGGCATTTGGGTTTGATCGATACCCATATCGGTTTGATCATCATGTACGTTAGCTTTGATCTTGGCTTTGTTATTTGGTTGATGAAGAATTTTTTTAGCGAGATTCCCAGTGAATTGGTGGAAAGTGCACAAATTGATGGATGTTCCTTGTTGCAGGCAATGATAAGAATCGCGTTACCTCTGGTTAAGCCGGGACTGGTTACGGCTATATTTATGTCTTTTCTTTTCAACTGGAATGAGTTTCTGATAGGCGTGATTTTTACTCGCGAAATTGCGAAGACTGTTCAGGTAGGGCTAACATCTTTTGTTGGTTTCAATCTTATCCGCTGGGGAGAATTGGCTGTTGGTGCACTAATCGCGGCGCTTCCGATGATAGTGTTGGGACTTATTTTGCAGCGCTATCTTGTCAGTGGGCTCACACTCGGCGCTATGAAGGAATAGCTTGGCTATAGCGATAGAATTAGGCAACGGTCAATAAACTACCAGATCCGTTTTTCGTTGGGTGCTCACTATCCAAGTTTTATCTTGATAGGTTAACATACGGGCATGACCGAACAATAAGAAATTGGGAGGAGCAAATGGCCACAGATAAGTATCTCCTCAGCATAGATGTAGGAACGACTAATTGCAAGAGCATAGTATTTGATAAAAATGGCCGACCAGTAGGCTTCGCCTATAAAGAGTTGTCCAATATACGTGACCGTTTGGGACCGGGCTGGGTTGAACAGGATGCTTTGGCAATATGGAATGCGGTTTGTGAAACGACTAATCGAGTTCTCCATCAACACCCCGATGTCCGGGGAAAAATTGCTGGAGTCGGCGTAACCACGCTGAGACAAAGTATACTTCCCGTAGACAAAGATGGTGAACCCTTGAGGTATATTCTCCCGTGGAATATTCGAGCCACACGTGGTGAAGCGAAGTGGATTAAAGAACACATTAGTGAAGAAAAAGTCTACAGAATTACGGGGGTTCCAATTACACCACTTTGGACTATGCCTTCTTTTATTTACATGAAGCAAAAGGAATCCCAGATTCACCGGAAGGCATACAAGTTCTTGGAGGTTCAAGATTTCGTACTTCATAAGTTAGGTGTGGAAGATTTTGTTACCGATTATTCACAGGCAAGTTGTACTTCTCTATTCGACATACATGCGCTAGAATGGAGTCGAGAATTATGCGAATTTGTGGATGTACCCCTGCATAAATTACCCAGAGTGGTTCCTCCAGGAACGTTGGTCGGCAAAGTATCTAAGACAGCCGCAAGATTGACAAGTCTTATAGCAGGTACACCTTTATGTATTGCCGGCGGAGATAGCCAAGTCTCCGCCCTCGGATGCGGCGTCACAGAACCTGGAACTGCTAACGTCGTTATTGGAACTTCTGCAGTCGCAAATGCTTTCATTGATAACTTGATTTTGGATACCAAGCGGGTTCTTGTTTGTCATCCTCATGCCTATTCTGGCAAATACGTATTGGACCATAACACGCTGACAGGAGGTAACGCTTATCGGTGGTTTAGGGATAATTTCTATCCTATCGAAAAAACCGTCCTTCAAAAAGCGGGGGAAAGTACTTATAAGCTCATGAATGCCGAAATAGTCCAAGTACCGGCAGGGGCTAATGGTGTTCTCTTCTTACCCCACCTTGTGGGTGCAGCGAGTCCTTACTGGGATGATAGCGCTAGCGGATGTTTCTTGGGTATTACGCTAAGTACTACTAGGTCAGAAATCCTACAATCAGTTATAGAAGGCATTTGTTTAGAGGTGAGAAAGGGATTTGAGCTAATGAGTCAGTTTGGTGTCGAGTTTCATCAAGTTAGGGTATCGGGCGGTGCATGTTGTCAGGATAGCCCATGGAATCAAATACAGGCGGACGTGTATGGCAAGACACTATTAGTTTTGGGAGTTGAGGATACGACGGCCCTTGGAGCAGCTATGCTTACTAGTGTCGCCGTGGACATATGGGAAAGTATTCCGATTGCAGCGAAGAATATGGTCAAAATTTCCCGAGAAGTGAAACCGAACCCTGAGAATCATGAGAAATACACAAGACTTCTTGACGTCCAAGACCAGGCTTACCGATCATTAAGTGATGCAAAAGTGTACAACAAAATCGAAGAGTTGAGAAGAGGTTCCTGAATAGAGAGCTACTGTTGTATGGAGAAATATCTCTGAGATTGACCATGAGGTGATTCAATGACCGAACGAATAAAATCTTTGAAAGAGGAAATTGTCTCTATCACACCTGAGCTATCTATTGAGCGAGCTATTTTAGTTACTGAAACGTACAAAGTCACCGAAGGAGAACCCATTGTACTTAGACGGGCTAAGGCTATCGAAAAAATACTTAAGGACATGACGATCTATATTGAAAAAGAGCAACTCTTAGTGGGTAATCAGGCACATAAGCCGCGTTCTGCTCCGGTTTTCCCTGAATACTCGTGGGATTGGTTGCTGGAGGAATTAGATCAGTTTGAAAGAAGACCCAGTGATAAATTTATCGTTGGTGAGGACGATAAGCAAAAATTAAGGGAAATACTTAACTACTGGCCAGGCAGAACTGTTAAAGACAAAGCTATCAGCATGCAGTCTGAGGAAGTAAAGCTTGCGACGAGAATAGGCGTAGTGGAATGGGAAGGAAACGTAACTTCCGGTAACGGCCATATTACCGTAGATTTTGAGATGGCACTTAGACAAGGCTTGAATAGTATAATAGCCGAAACGCAACAAAAACTAAGTCAGCTCGATATCGTTGAACCCAGTAACTTGAAGAAGCGATATTTCCTAGAAGCTGTCCTTATCGTTTTGAGAGCAGTTGTTCAGTTTGGGGGCAGATATGCTCGTCTTGCAGGAGAGTTAGCGGATGTAGAAACTAATGAACGGAGAAAAGCCGAGTTAGAGAAGATAGCAGCTATCTGTACGTGGGTTCCGGCCAATCCCCCGCGAACGTTCCACGAAGCGCTTCAGATGGTCTGGTTCCTACAGCTAATTCTTCAGATCGAAAGCAATGGGCATTCGGTTTCTCTGGGAAGATTTGACCAATTCATGTACCCATTTTATCGACAGACTATTGACGACGAAGAGCTTACCCGGGAAATGGCTCTTGAATTACTAGAGTGTTTTTTTATCAAGCTATCCACGATAAACAAAATACGATCATGGTTGCATACGCAGGTGGTTGCAGGGTATCCGACATATCAAAACATATGTATCGGTGGGCAAACCCCGGATGGGGAAAATGCTATCAATGATTTGTCTTACCTGTGCCTAGATGCGCTGTCTGAACTAAAGTTGCCTGAGCCAAATTTCTATGTTAGGTATCACGATAAATGTTCTGAAGATTTCCTTATTAATTGCTGTAAGGTTATTAAGATGGGTTTCGGAATGCCTGCTCTTGTTAATGATACGGTCATAATTCCGTCTTTACTCAACCGAGGAGTTACCTTAGAAGATGCCTTCAACTACGCCACAATGGGTTGTCTTGAGGTGTCAGTACCAGGAAAATGGGGATACCGGGCCAATGGGAAGAGTAAATTTAATCTATTAAAGGTGCTAGAATTAGCTCTCAATAATGGCGTTGATCCTCAAACAGGGATCCAATTGTGCCCAGGCAACGGGAACCTGGCGTCTTTTAGCTCGTTTAACGAGGTAATGCAGTCCTGGAAAAGACAACTTGAATATTATACCAGGTTGCACGTTATTGCCGACAATATTAATAGTCTTGCGATGGAAGAGCTAGCGCCGGATATATTATGTTCAGCATTGGTTCATGACTGTATCGACCGGGGTAAGCCTATTTTAGAAGGGGGAGCCATTTATGATATTGAGAGTGGGGCTCAGATTGGCGTTCCAAATGTTGGCAACGCGTTGGCCGCAATCAAAAAGCTAGTGTTTGAGGAAAAGATGATAAGTGGCGAACAACTGAAACAGGCTCTTGATCAAGACTTTGAGGGAACTGAAGGAGAAAAGATACGTCAAATACTCATTAATTGGGCACCAAAATATGGTAATGATATAGACTACGTAGATTTCTTAACGAAAGAAGCTTATGACTATTATTGTAAGCAGATCCCCAATTATAAGAATACAAGATACGGGAGAGGACCGATAGGGGGGAACTGGATGCCCTCCACGGTGACTATCTCATCAAATGTTCCCGCCGGTAAGGTGGTGGGAGCCACACCTGATGGTAGAAAGGCAGGACAACCCGTGGCAGACGGGATATCCCCCGTGCACGGTACAGATAAACGAGGACCCACCGCGATTATCAAGTCTGTTACCAAGCTCTCAACGGTTTTGATGACAGGAGGGCAGTTGCTAAACATGCGAATTTCTCCCGAGTCTCTAATGGATGTGGCGCAGCTAAGAAAACTTGCAATGTTAATTAGGACTCTTTTCAATTTGTCGGGGTGGCACATACAGTTTAATACTATCTCAACGAGAATACTTAGGGAAGCCCAGCGCTATCCGGAAAGATATTCGGACCTTGTAGTACGAGTTGCGGGATACAGTGCGTTGTTCACGACCCTGGATCCGGATGTCCAGGAAGACATTATCCAAAGATCTGAACAGATCCTCTGAGCTTCTCTCCCGCTTGCTAGATAAGGGTTTTAGCCATCAAGATTTGTCGGCAGTTCAAGTTTCACTAGCTAATACCTTTTACTCCTTCAAAACAGGCTTCAGGAGGAAGAAGGCGAGGGATATTTTTGACGCCAAGAGCATTTAGGATTCTCTTATGTTGATAATTACCTTGAGCCGGGCAAAGAACAATCTTGGGTCCGATTTGATTCTTAGCCAGCCTAATATCATCCAAGGCAGTGGTTTTGATGATAAACAGGCCATCCAATGTAGATGTGGTAGATAGACCAGAGTATGGCGGTGGCTATGAGGAAGTCTTTCGCTGTATACTAGACGTGGAAAAACTTAACTGGAAAAGACTCATCACCTACGTTGACAAAATGGAGGAGAAGATTCTCATCAACCGTCTGGGATACCTGTTTGAGCTTTTGAGGAAGCAGGTGAACATTCCGGATTCTTTCTTGAAAAACTTGCAAAAAAGACTCTCTGACAACATCTACTACTTTGAGAAAAAAAGTGGTAAGTTCAACAAAAAATGGCGGATAATTGTTGATGAGCGGCTGGAAAAAGTAGTGAAGGCCGGATAATGGACCTGCGAGAGCTTCAAAAAATACAAAGAGATACTGGATTCAATTGAGCGAGATACTAAACCTCCGATGGAAAGATATTGCCTTAAAGCAAAAAATTATATATATTATAAACAGTAAGAATGGAGGACGGAGAAACATTCCTATTAGCACGCCGATTGCCATGTGGCTGAGGCAATTGAAGGATGAAGCCACAGGCGATTACGTTCTTGACAATCAGGGTGAACCACTGACAAAAGGCTGGAGGGGTGTCCGAATTGGCAAGGAGCCGGTCTTGAAAACCGATATAGTCTGCTCACCGAAACTGTCAATAGAAGCCAAAGCCTTTGCCAGAACATAAACCTACCATTCTGTTGTTTCCATTACCTCTGTTATCTACCGTTATTTAGTGCCCATTATGGTCACAATTTGGTCACAATTTTCGCCAACTCTATGATTGCATTCTAATTGATGTTAAGTGGGGAGTAAAGGCGGAATACAAGCTTTTCAGACATAATGGTAAGTCTTTGATGGCCGGGATCATCCACATAATCAGGATGATTCCGGCTTTCTATTTAGATAGCATTGAACTTTCGTCAAAAGAGAGGACGCAATTGCAACCAATTCGAACCGCCAGCGAAACAATCGCACCCATCAGAATACTTCGTGTTCGTCCACCCCATCTTCATATGGTTGAATAACAGCTTTACAGGTTTTTCGCATATGGCCATTCAGCTTATCTTCTTATAAATTTGCTCATGCCGTATAACATATTATTATGCTTTCTTTTGTTTTAATTTACTTAGCATTCTTTCAGAAATTGTTCCTATAAGTTCAATTGCCGCTTTGGCTTCATTAGGGTCTAAATCAGGCAACCATGGTCTACCGTGACCTGTTCCTTGCTTGTTCCTAAGTCTATTTATTGCACATGCAAGATTATACATTTTCCTTTCCATGTTCTTTCTTGGATGCTCACCACTTACTTCTTTTTCGGCAGGGGTACTAATGTCTAATGCTGTAAATGCTTGTCCTAAAAGTGTTGGGAAATTAGCAGTAGCAGGATATTGCCCCCAGAGTTCTTGTAGAACATGGGCAGCTACTGCTTCCATTAAATCTTTGCTTGTTCCCACCATTAATGCTGCATCCTCGATTCCCTTCTTCGCTCTCTGTGTATATATCTCCAATGCCTTTGTTAAATTTTCTCCAGACAGATTCTCTAATGCAAGAGGAGTCAAAGATCCATCCTCAGCTAATAGAATTCCAAGTTGTTTTAATGCGTCAGAAAGGTCTTCTATCGCATCACTGCCAACAAAATTTGGTGAATTTTTTCGAAATCCGCCACATGCCCTAATGGAAGAAATTAATCCTGCAGCAAAATTTTCTGCGGATTCTGGTCTGTTTTCCAGGCTCCAAGTCAAAACTGCCCTAATCCTTTTGGCTTTTCCAACTGGTGGACCTTCTTTATTAGGGTCCGAACATTCAAGTCCAGCTTTTTTAATTTGAAATTCAATATCCGAATGACTCGGATCTCTTCTTTCGGTTTGAGCATCATCAACTAATCGTGCCAAAGCATATATCACTGTATCATTAACAGGCACTTTATCCATGGATATCATTTCCTTTTAAATGAGCATAACGTCTGAGTTAAGCCGCCCAGACCGCAGGGCTGCATCGGCTAGAATGAATTGTTAGGCACAATGATTGTGGATTAGTGCTCCTCGTTTCAGTCTTCTGCGCTGATATCCTTAACCTATATTATGGAACGGAGTCCAGCTCGGATTTATCGTGTCCCGGCAAATCATTTCGGCGGAGTGCACATCTACATTAGCATTCCATGCTGCCACCAAAACGCGGCCGACTGCTTGATGCACAAGCTTATCTGTCTGAATGTAGAGCTTGTTGTCAAGCTCTACATTCAGTTGATTATTCTCAAATTCAATCAATAAAGTTTGTTCACCTTTGGTCTTTGCGTCTGTTGACTTTTGTTCCAGAATACGTGGTCCCGGACAGATAGCAAGCTCTATCCTACCATTTGGCCGTACGAATACTAGATGGCTACCCATCCAAGGCGAGACCGAGACGCCCGCTCGAAAGAACACCCCAAACCAATTGTCGCCAGGGTCGTGCTCCTTAAGGGTCTCAAATACAACACGAACCGCACCGTCCCGCATTACATAGTTGTCCGGACGAATCGACTTATACATAAAGCGATTCTTTTGGCCCACGGGTGGCCCGCGCCCGGGTTCCATCTTTTTCGATTGCTTCCAATACAGGTTGCCATGTTCACTCGAAATGCTTAACTGCTTAATCTCAAAAAAGGTCTTTAGGTAGTCAGTGATAATATTTTCTAGTTGCTCCTCACAGTCGTACTTCCACATTTTAAGACCCCGAATGTCAAACCCTAATTCTGTAAGGGACCTTCCTGTCACCCGGAGAATATTCTTGCTTTGCATTAAGGCGATGCCGAGCTCAACATGTACGTTGGGATTATTGTGGGTCAAATCTGCGATCACAATATCAGACTCCTGAATTTGAGCTACGAATTGCTCAGTCAACTCTTGGTTTTGGGCCTTAAAGGAAGCGATATCAGACAATCTCTGGCAGGGGCCCACCTCTTTATCGCCGATTACGATTGTGAGCGCAGGGTACCGTTCCTGGATTTTCTTTTTGACGCGTCCATAGAGATCCTTTGAGGCAGAATCAAATGGAATGGCAAAAAAAAGTTTATGTTCCTTTTTCATGCTTTGCCTCTTTCGCCCTCATCTTATCCAGAGAGCATACCTTCTAGCGAAGACTCAACCATCGTAGAAGATGCGTGCCTAACGACCAAGCTTACCTGCCGCTATGGAGCGTAGCGGAATAGCGGCAGGTGGAGTGCCTTGTTAGATTTCATTATTTGCTATTTGTTCATCAATATGCTTTACAAAAGAACTCACTTCATTGATAAGATTATAAACATCTTGTTTACTAATTTTAATTTTTTTACCATTTTTAGATTTTCCATTTCTATGAACAATATCATGACGGATATTAATAGCCTTAAAGAAATTTTTCAGCTCACTCGGAAAATCTACATTGAGAGTTTTCTTATACATTGGTTTCATTTTACTTAAATTATGCCAAATGAGTTCTATTAAATAATTCCTTACTTTACCTTCTATCGAATCTATCTTTAAAAAAACTTCGTTTAATGAAAATTTTTGTTTTTCAAAATCTGGATTATTTTCAACAAATCGCCGTAATAAATCGTGACTCCCAAAAACAGTATTTATAAAAGCATCCGATAGGTATGTTTCCATCGCAGTTATTACGTTTACGTATAATAACATGTAATAATTTTGCTGAAGATTCCTATCTACCTTTATACTTAGTAATTGTTTTATATTCTCGATATTCTCTATGAAAGTATCATGAAACTTTGTATTAGTAGCGATAACGCTTAGAAGATATTTATCATACTTTTCAGAACCGGGTTTCCCTGACCATTCATAACACTGTTCTTTCAATTCCTCGACTAGTTCTTTTATTGTTTCTTCTGGTATAATATCACGAAACTCCCTAAATAGTTCTCCTTCAGCATCGTATGGACCACCCCAGATATAAATATAGCCACCTTCTTTTGATTCATAAGGTGTATTTTCCGCAGGATCTTCAAAATGACCAAAAAACCACTCTCTCATTATTTCTTTTTGTGTTTCTTTATCAGCATCATGAACATCATCTTTGCTGATTGGATAAGTATAATCAGGATTCCAGTAATATCTTTTGGGCACTTTTGTTCCTTTCATAGAAATCTAACGATGTGCGTTTCACCTGCTGCAAGGCTTGAGCGCACATAACTTTTGGACATACAAATTACGTCAAGAGTGCTCTGAACGTGCGGATTTTGCCAGAGCCCTTGCACTCAGACCCAAACCCTGGTTAGGGTGTTATATTAATGAGCCTTTTATTAATTTATCCCTACAAAAGCATTTATTTTCCAAATTTCCTTATCACCTTCTTTTTTTATTTCTTTTCATTGTAATGTCCACCACGGACGGTGGGCAAAAAAGACAGGCGCTTTTTTAATTCTTTTCAATTCAATCAATTCCTACTTTAAGCCCCACTATGTCACATAGATTCTGTGTATCTGACGTTTCTCTGAAGCGTAGCGAAAGAAAATGTGGCTTCAGTCCTTGCAAATACACAATGTTATATGAAGTATTTTCGACAATTTAGTCTGGTCTCACCCAATGACTCTTCTTCTTTCTCCTATAGCATTTGAACCCGAGTAGTTTTAATAGTGGTAATAGTCTATCTCTGTCTATATCTAAACATGTTTCCAACTCTCCAATCTTCCCAGATCTATGTTCTCTAAAATATTTTTCAATTTTATAAACATCATTTTTAATAGTGCTAAATAATTTGCTTCTTCTAACCTACCTTCCGCATTTTTTGGCATAGATTTTTCTCTGAATTAGCCAATAGCAATATTTACAGCTAAATACAGCTAAATATCGTATTACCGAATTTAAGTAGATGTAACTCTTGACATTTCAGTATATTCTCCTATAATAGTGTTACCGACTAAATCTTTTTTAAAGGTAACACTTTGTATCTTTTGCCTCAACCAAGAAAAAAAGCGGGTAAAATCTACACCTATTATAGCATTGCCGAGTCATATAGGGAAGCTGGTAACTCTCACATCAAGATCATATGGCGCCTGGGTCACTTAAGTGAGCTAAAGGCTCATCAAATTCGGCAAGTCATAAAGATCATCCAAACAAAAGAGGATATTGTCCTCTCCCTGGAAGATATTATCTTCTGCGAGCATTGGCAGTATCTTGATGTGGCTGTCCTTAATCACCAATGGGAAAGTTGGCATCTCTCAGAGGTCTTTGGTGCAAAAAAGGATACTATGAATATTGCTCAAATTTTGACCCTCAATCGCTGTTTAGATCCAGGTAGTAAATCGTATGCCAGTCGTTGGGTTAAGAAAACTTGCCTGGATCATATCTTAAAAACTGACTATGCTCAGGTTAACGACGACAAGATCTATCGAGAACTTGTCCAGATTGAAGATAAGAAAGAACAACTGGAGACACATATCTTCAACCAGATCAAAGCCAAGAATTCAAAGAGCCTCAACCTAATCTTCTACGATTTGACCACTTCCCATTTTGAAGGAGCTAAATGTCCCTTAGCTAGACCCGGAAGAACTAAAGACCATGGCTTCAAATCTCATAAAATAGTTCTTTCCCTGATAGTGAACGAGGATGGAATACCTTTTTCCTGGGAAATTCTGCCCGGGGATACCACTGAGACCTCCACTATTAAAACCAAGATAGCCGATTGCAAGGTGCGTTTTGGTATCGAGAAGATCACCTTGGTCTTTGACCGAGGTATGGTCTCGGAGAAGAATCTATCCTTGATTGAGAAAGAGGGACTTCGTTACATCTCAGCTTTAGATAAAGATCAAATCCCTTCCCTTGAGGATCTAGACTTATCCTTATTCAAAGGGGATGATGCTAAGCAAATTGTAAGAGGTGTGCAAGAACACGGTTTTGAAAAGCTTGATGATGAGCTCTATTTCAAAGAAATAGAGGGCGATGAGAGACGATACGTAATTGGCTTTAATCCTGTTTTATTCAAAGAGGAGCGAGAAGCCCGCCAAGCAAAATTGAATGATCTTGTAGATTTTGTCAAAGAAAAGAATCAGACTTTAGCTAGCGTAAGAAGGAACGTCAACCAGGACTCACTTCGTCGCCTTATGGATAGAAAACTAAGAGGACTTACCCGTCTTTGCCAATATTCTCTAAAGCCTCAAACTCACCAAGTAGATAGAAAAGGACCGGATAAGGAGACTCGAGAAATTAAGAGTTTTGAAATCACCCTAAAGATGGACCAAGAGAAGTTAAAAAAAAGAAAACTAACTGATGGCCTGTGTTGTTTCATCACCAATCACCAAGAAAGAAAAGGACCATTGTATCTCTACCCTGCAAGAAGGGTAATTACTTCCTATCGAGATAAGGATAAAGTGGAGCGGGCCTTTCGCAACATCAAGTCATTTGTGAAGTTTTCCCCGGTCTATGTTTTCAAAGAAAAACATGTCAGAGCTCACTATACCATCTGCGTGATCTCTTACCTTCTCAATGTGAGCATTACCAAAGAGGTAAAGGAAGCTAACCTGTCTCCCTTTAAGAGTTCAAATCGTATTTATGAGGAGCTAGCCGGTTGCATTCTGGCAGAGTTTGAATCTTCCAGCAAGGGCAAGCCCGTGAGAAAGATCAATAGTTTAACTGAGAATCAGAAAAACATTCTTAGGAGTTTGAACTGTGAGCATTTGGGTACTCGCAGGTGCGTCAAGAATCTTATAGAAAACTAAAGTAAAATATGAAATAAAAGTGAACTGTACTACCGACTTGAAAATTTTCTCTAGGTTTCATACGGTTTTCCGTCAGTATATGCAGAAGTCGGGTTCTAACATCCTTATCCTTAAACTTAGCAGACACATAACTAAGTAAGTATTTCAATAAATCATAGACAGTGCTACCAATTACTCCTGATGCTGCTGCTCCCACAGGATAACTCCAAGGTTGATATTTCACTACTGCTTCTACAATATCATTGAGAATCTGTAATTCAAACTCGTGTCTCTGTGGTAAAAAATAGTTTTCATATAACTCAAAGACTACCAAGTTTCGAAATTCATATTTTTCTAATAAAGAAGAATAATCATCAACCTCTTGAGGAACCTCTTCGTAGCTTCTCTTTAATACATTATCAATTGTCCAATCAATATTTGGTTGTATTGAATTCAAAAATTTATCAAATTCTTTATTATCTATTTTCTCTTCCCGTTTTTAATGAATCAACCAAAGACATTCCAGAAATGGCCAATTCATCATTATTTAGTAATCCCAATTCGTGTGCATAGATATTTAATCTAAAATTAGCTAACCTCTCTTTTTTATCTTTTTTTAGAAATGACACAATTTCTTTATAGTTTGTCCGGTTATATTGAAACCACCTCCAATAATATTCCCGTTTTCTTAAAGAGTTGTAAAAATAAGGTAAATCCTCATAAGAAATCAATGCTTCATTTATAAATATTTTGTATCCAGTTATATTATCTTCTTTATCAACTATAGTTTCACCTTTAATATTTGTGTTATCTAAGAACCAAAATTCATGCTCAGAATCTGTTTCGATTTCCAAAAAGATTTTTATATTATAAATATCTATTAAGTAAGAGATATATCTATTAATATGAAAATATTCTTCTCCAATTAGCTGTCTGAAGCTTCCATTATCTTTATTCAAAATAGCTAACATTGGATCAAATAATGGACGAAAATATTTGAAATGATTGCCTATCCCAACGTTGTTGGATAGCATTCTTAAAAGCGCTCTCCTAATACCTTGTAATATATATTTATAATTTTCTTTATCATTATCGGCAAGAGTATAAATGCTATCCCAATAAGAATTAACCATTTCTTTTCTTGGTTTAGAAGAAGATATATATTTATTTAAATTGGGCGTTCTAGAAGTATTGTTACTTTTCATTGATATATTATGCAAAAAGAAATCTCTAATTGCCCAACAGTGACCAATATTTGATTTGGATATATTATTACGTATTGCAAATTCAATCATTTTTGAAACAATAACTAATTTCTTATCATCTCGCCAATTTGAATTGATAATATTAGCCTTTCCCTTGTAAACATTTCCATCACTTCCATTAATAGTAATAAAATCCCCTACTTTTAAATCAACATTTTCACTTCTAAGGGAATACCCATCAATAGTCAAATTCTCACATCCACTTACACAAGGCTTTCCAATTCCACGAGAAAGCACCGCAGCGTGGGAAGTCATACCTCCTCTAAATGTTAATACTCCCTCTGACTTGACCATTAAGCCAATATCTTCCGGGTTTGCTTCATTTTTTACATATATAATTGGGAAATTATTCTCAAGAAATTCATATCCGCTATTTTTATCAAATACAATAACACCTGTTGCAGTTCCATTGCTTGCCGGTACACCCTTGCTTATTAATCGAAGTCCAGATAAATTTGATATTTTGGGTTTAAGAATATCTTCAATATCAGAAGGATGAATTCTTGAAAGCGCCTCATTTAAATCAATTTTGCCTTCATTGAAGAAATCAATCACAAATTTTAAATTCGCTCTTGAAGTTCTCTTTGCAATCCTAACCCCAAGAATGTATAATTTTCCATTTTCTATTGTGAAGTCGAAATCACAGACATCCTTAAAGTAATTCTCAAGTTTGTCTTTGATTTCTAGCAATTCCTTATAAAGGTGAGGCCAGTTTTCTTCTAATGTCATTTTATTCTTCCAAATACATTTTTTGGCATATGTGCCCCTAACCTATCTCTCTTACGCATAACATTTGAATTAAGCGGCGTAACCGTGCCACTTGAATGATTGTTATGCCAAACTAAAAGTTATTTAGATCAATCCCTTTTTCTCTTGCAAATTCAAATGCGTTAGTAAAGTAGTTTTCTAATGCAGGGAGTTTGCTAGAAATGTTCAGAGCACGAAGTTCGGGGCTATCGTTACGCTCTTTTAGGGATTTTCGCATATCTGTGATATCAGGATTATCACTACGACCAAAATACATGATAGTTTCAATGTCTAATAATTGTTCTGGTGGCAATGAATAGAGAAACCTCTCTAGCTTTTCTTCTTCAACGTTGGTTTCGGAATGTCGCCTAATGGCATTTTCGTCAAAATATTTTATTCCAAGAGATCTATCAATCTTGTGTTTCTTGTCTAATTGATCACTCTCAGCTTTCACTTTTGGAATATCGGACATGATTTTGTCGATGACTTCAGTGTTTGTCATTATTCCCTCCTGGCATAACATCTAGTATTGTCAAAAGCATAAGACCTTTTTTGCCTATTTTAGCTTTATGTCAAACAGAAAGTTCTCTTATATTAAGGGATTGCGGAATCTTCATAGTTTCCCCCTTTTCGGTCCCCCATTTTTACCTGTCTAGACGGGGCTCCTCAAATAGCCCAAGTCCAGACAGACAGGCAACTTACGGTAATTTAGTGTTTGATGATCTTTCATATTCTTTCATGAAACCTTTGACACTACCTAACATCTTAATATGCAGAGCTCCACAATATCAGATTCATCAACATACGAAGATGAATTATCTGAAATTCAATCATGGTATTTTTCAAAAAGCTTTGCAGGATGATAAAATCCTATATAATACGGAAAATAGCGAGATATACGGAACTCCACATAATAACTGCGTTTCATATCACTCGTGTATGTGGAATTCAAAACTAACGTCTATAAAGAGTACACAAATAAATCCAATCCAATACATCAGGTTCACAAACCCTTTCGTACCAAATGGCTAAGGACGAGTAAGAGTCTGTGATTCACC
>AQRW01000123.1 GCA_000402295.1 Candidatus Aerophobus profundus SCGC AAA252-L23 | reverse complement strand
CTGCGTTTATTTACGCAGCTTAAAAGCTGCGCCTACCTTTTCTCCACCATTGGTAGCCGCAGGCTCCTCGGTTATGATCCGGTAGCCGCAGGCTTTAGCCTGCGTTTATTGGTGCAAGTTAAAACTTGCGGCTACCCTGGGAAGAGGATAACTTCCTATTTGGGTAGGGGAGGTTTTAACCTCCCAGTTCCCGTAAATGTATGCATTCAGATAAAGGGAGTACTTCCACCTTTTCCTGAATCTGGTAGCGGGTCCTTCCCGGGTAAACCACGAAGAGTCTGGTTAAACCGAGATCATTGAGGGCACTGTACATAGACTTGGTCATAGTGGGGGCGTCGCTGCACTTGAACTCAAAACCCCAGGGCGAACCATTCTGGAACACCAGCAGATCCAGCTCGGCACCTCGCTGGGTGCTCCAAAAATAAGCATTGTTAGTTCCCAGGAAGGTCAATACCTGTTCCAGAGCAAATCCTTTCCAGGATGCGCCGTAGCGCGGATGCGATCGCAATTGGGCCATATTCTGGATACCCAGTAGAGTGTGCAGCAACCCGCTGTCACGAATGTACACCTTGGGTGACTTAACCTGCCGTTTCTTAAGATTCTCAAACCAGGGTGGTAATACCCGCATCACATAACCACCGGTGAGAATATCCCGGTAGTGAAGAGCAGTTTTGGAAGAGGTACCAAGTGATTGGGCCAACTCAGAAGCATTCCATATTTGTCCGTGATAGTGAGCCAGCATGGTCCAGAAGCGACGGAGAGTTTCTGAGGGGACGCGAATTCCTAACTGGGGAAGGTCCCTTTCCAGGAAGGTGGTAATAAACGCTTCCCGCCATCGATGACTGGCCCTCTCTGATGAAGCCAGCCAGGATCTGGGGAATCCTCCCCGAATCCAAAGTGCCTTTTGAGTGTCAGTACCCAGCTCAGCCAGGGAAAAACCTGGTACCGGTACAAATAAGGTCCGTCCGGCCAGTGATTCTGACACTCCCCGGATCAGATTCGGTGAAGCACTGCCCAGCACCAGGAAACGGGCCGGCACATCTGGTCGGTCCGCCAGCGGCCGCAAGGTTTCCAGAAGCTGTGGCATACGCTGAATTTCATCAATCACTACTAAACCGCGCAGTGACTCCAGAGTGATTTCTGGGGTGGAGAGAGCAGCTCGTGAGGCTGCCCGTTCCAGGTCAAACTGATGCACCTCTGCCCCGGTTTGTCTCTGAAAAGCCTGGCCAGCCATACCTGCCAGGGTGGTCTTCCCCGTTTGTCGGGCGCCTAACAACACTGTAACCGGGGCTTCCTCCAGGTATTGTAGTACCTGATTCATTAACTGTGGACGTGGTATCAATGAGGTTTTATGTTGCATATCAGGATATTATCTCCAAATATTCCTGTATGTCAAGGCGGAAGCGAAAAGGGTATTGATTATGTCCTTCTGTCACGGGGAATTCACTCTATCAGATGAGTTATTCTGAGATCTCAGCGTAGCAATACCATCGCACTATCAGCGATCTTAGCGCGTCGGTGTAGAGACCGAGACACTAAAACAGCAACCCTTTTCTTATGGTCTGTGCACCGAACTTTTTCACTATCTTTTGTATGGCTTTCTCCAGTTTCTCTGTCCTCTCTTGCGGAAAAAGCTCTATCTGCTTTTGATCGGTCAGATTGAAGGCAGCTACACCAATCAGTCTCACCTTCCGGGAGGAAAGATCAACTTTTGTTAGCAAGAGTTGTCTTCCTCTTTGCCAAATATTATCGTTCAGGTTGGTAGTCCCCGGGTAGGTCTGGCTCCTGGTGATGGTGGTGAAATCAGAGAATCTCACTTTTAGTTGAATGGATCGCGCCCACAGAGCTTTGCTTCGGAGCCTGGCGGCTACCTCAGTCGATAGTCGGTAAAGTGTTTTCTCCAAGGTTTTTCTATCTGATATGTCCTGGGGAAAGGTGAATTCGCTCCCTAGAGATTTTGCCTTCTTCCTGGCTACAACCGGGCTCTTGTCCACTCCACGACAAAGGTTATACAACCGTGTTCCCCACTTACCTAAGGCATGTTGCAGTTGGGAATAAGATAGTTTTCTTAATTCTCCTATGGTGTCAATACCCATTTGGTGCAACTTTTTTTCCGTGACTTTTCCGACTCCCCCAATCTGCCCCACGGGAAGATCGGTCAAAAACTGTTCTTTGTTCTTCTCTTTTATTACCACTAAACCATTGGGTTTGTGGAAGTCCGAGGCGAGTTTAGCCAAGAATTTATTGGGAGCTACTCCTACCGAACAGCCGAGACCCACTTCCTTTTTAATGCGGCTCTGAATCTCTCGGGCAATATCTTCTGCTTGTCCAAAAAGATGTTCGCAGTCAGTGACATCTAAGAATGCCTCGTCGATGGATGCCAGCTCTACTTTGGGGGTGTAGGAGGAGAGAATGTCTCGTATCCTGTGCGAGATTTTCTGGTAGCGATCCATCCTCACCGGAAGGAATATACCCTGGGGACAAAGCTTCCTTGCCTGGGCCATTGGTTGGGCACTGTGAACGCCGAATGCTCTCGCTTCATAGGAGGCAGTAGAGACTACTCCTCGTTCCTCCACGCTTCCCCCTACAATGACTGGTTTACTTTTGAGGTGGGGATTGTCCATCTGTTCCACCGAGGCGAAGAAGGCATCAAGATCAATGTGCATGATCTTTCTCGTACTCATTGGACGTAGCCACCTTTTCCTAGGAGCCTGTTGATAAAGTGATTTTTTGTAGCGGTTTCATTTATGAAACTTATTTTAATAAAGAGTCCGATAAATCGGACCGCTACCATATGGGGGCTTTTCACCAATCTTCTAGGCTAGAAACATAATAGTCCATAGTGGGGCTCGTGTCAAACAAGCGGTTTTCTGGCAGAATAAGAGAAATCCTATAGTCGTCTTGGCGCGTGACCTTGACCAAAGACATAAAATACAATATAGTGACCTTGTTCAATCGCAACTATTCAGGTACCTGATATTAACTTCAGCCCAAGATTCGGTAAGGTATCAAAACTTGCGGCTACCATGGGAAGAGGATAACTTCCTATTTGGGTAGGGGAGGTTTTAACCTCCCATTTATGATCCGGTAGCTCTTTTTCTGGGCGACTAAAGTCGCCCCTACACGCTAAATAGTCATCCGGTAGCCGCAGGCTTTGACTCCTCGGTTATGATCCGGTAGCCGCAGGCTTTAGCCTGCGTTTATTGGTGCAAGTTAAAACTTGCGGCTACCTTTGTGAAAGGTACACTATTACCATAATATTAGAATGGGGTCAAATCAAAAAGAGGGAGTGATGGTGTTTACCTGAAGCTACGAGACCCCGAGCTTACGCTACTTGAGGATAACACCGGTAGACTTTCTCCTCCCTGGGGAAGCACGGAGATAGTGGCCTTTTCTCCCTGCCGTTTAAATGCTTTTATTAGGGCTTCTTCTACAGTTGGCTGATAATCAAGACCTAATATTTGAGCTTCTTTTTCTCTTAAGCCATCGGAAATTAGAGTAATATTAGCCAGTTCTCTATGGGTAGCGGTATTAACAGCGGTAGTTACTGCACATAAATCGGTAAGCCCCTTTTGTTTAGCTATCCGGTAGATATCTTTTGACTTGTACCCAGCAACTTCTTCAATTACCTTAAGATGCTCATCTTCGCTGGAGATACCTTCCGGACAAGGAGTGAGAAAAATTATATCTCCCCCTCTTTTGATCATTAGCTCGGCAAAAGAGATTCCTTTAACCGCTTGCCAGAAGTCCAAATCACAGGGATAAGAGCTGGCAATCACAATGTCCGCCAGGGCAGGAACCTCCACCGTCCATACCTGTCTGGCTTTTTTAACTCCTTCCCGGTGAGCCTCAATGAAATCGCCGGCGAATACCCGGACTATCTCTCCTTGACTATTGAGAACCGTATTAACGATCATAGTTAAACCAACTTTTCTAGCTACACTTTCCATCTCTCTTCTTATAGGATTGTCCACTACCCCTAAAAATGAGTGGGGATAAATTGCTCCCAGGATGTGGGTTGCTCCGGTAGTTGATTTTCCACAAACTCCCGGTTGAACAATCTTGGCCCCTCCCGACCATCCGGATAGGGGATGAGGAACTATGTTGCCGATTCCTATCTTAATTTTAGCTTTTAGGACGTATCTGTTAACCTCTACAGGCGTGCCGTTAGGGGTCTTACCCAGATAAATTAGATTATCTTGGTCTTTCCAGTTATGATTGAGAATTTTCATTCTTGGGGTAATTTCGGCACCAACTTTTCTCTCTATCTCCTCGGGGGACAAAAAACGATGAGTCCCTCCGGCAACAATTATTCTAATATCCTTCTCTTTTACTCCGGCTTTCCTCAGCCTTTCCATAACTTTGGGAAGTATCTTAGAACAAGGAGTAAGTCGGGTGTTGTCATCCACTAATAAAACAACACTATTTCCGGGTTTCACCATTTCCTGTATTCTTTTGCTGCCGATTGGATTATCCAAAGCGCGGTCAATCTCCACTTCCGCGTCATAGACGCCACCAATTTCCTTAGGAGAAGCCAGGGTCAGGAGATTATCCTCCGGTATATCTACTTCCACCAATTTATTTCCGTAAGGAAGTTTAATTTTCATTTTGTTATCCTAATTATCTTCTCCTCAGCAATTTATATAATCTATCTTCAGCTTTTAGAGACCATTACCGGGCAAACTTTCCCGTTTCGGTGTCTGGCATAATGGATCTTAATATTTTCTTACTTTCTTTGCCTACCAACTGGGGGCTTCTTAACGGAAATCCCGAAAATGTTGCACTTTCTTCGTATATCAGATAATACCGCTATCATTCAGTATTCTACCTGGAATAATTGCATATCTTAGATTTTGGAGTATGAGATTTAGTTCGGCTTTGTATCTATATTCTTGGCTCATGTGCAAAGCAAAGATAAGCTTCATTAGCCTGGAAGCGCTGAGAAGGCATCTTTCCAGCATGACAGGGGATTGCTAAACCTGTTCCGAGTTCAGCGAGGAATCTCACTTTTTTTAACTAATCCTCCTCTTCCTTGCAAAATCTCACAATCGATAGAAATATCCTATGAGAAGTTCAAAGGATACTTACCGTATTTCTTGGCAGCCTCGATCATGGCTCGGTAGTTTTCCGGCTTGACAGCCTTTTGGATAGCATTGCTGGAAGACAAAATGTAGCCTCCACCGAGGGCTGCTTTCCTGATAGTTTCCTTGACTACCTTCTCAACTTCCTCCGGTGATTTACGGCAGAGCAAACTTCCACAGTCAATGTTTCCAATTAAACAAATACGATTACCATACTTCTCTTTTGCCTCAGCGATGTCCATGCCGGCCACCGGTTCCAGGGGATTGATGGCATCAATGCCTGCATCCACAAACAAATCAAGTATTTCCCAGATATTTCCGTCACTGTGCTTAACGAAGAGAGCTCCTTTGCTATGAACCAAATCAATCATTCTTTGATAGTGAGGCAAGAGGAATTCCTGGAAATCCTGCCGGGACATCATCAGCCCGGTCTTATAGGCTAGGTCATCTCCACACATTATGACGTCGGCTCCCAGCTCTATGGCTGATTCAGCTAGCTCAAGATGATAATCAGCATTTATTTGCAAGAGCTTCCTGGCAAAATCAGGATTGATCCGAAAAGACACTAATAACTCTTCTAATCCCACCAGAACCCAGGCATAGGTAAATACTGTCTCTAGACAAAAAATAATGGCCTTCTTTCCCTTGTAGTTCTTTACGGCCTTCTTGAGTCGGTCAAATCTCCAGAGAGCCTGGGGATCGGGAACGGTAAAATTACTCAAATCCGCTTCCGACTTTATGGGAAATTCAAAGGGAATGGGATATCTCTGCCCCAGGTACTTGCGCTTGGCCCCCCACTCATCAATTATGGCTTCATCACCACAATCTCTCTCCCGGGTATCCTCCCAGGTGGATACGACATCCAGATTTCGCCCCATAAATTCCAGTTCTCCGCTCCCCGGTTCCAAGGCCTCGATAACATTTTGGGAAATTTGCCATTCCAAAATGGGGACTCTGTCTGGCTGTTTGACCTTAAGGGCGGTCATAACCCTTTGGTAAGAGTTCATCTATTCACCTCTCTTGTGTCTTAAAAGACAAGTATTAGTATTCTCGAAATCGACCCGGCGTTAGTGAGCAGGCAAAACAAGAGATCTTGCATGTAGTTTCTTACTTCAACGTTGTTTCCCCGAATTACTTGCGAATGAACATGTGATTGACTATCGTGGCTAGGTTGCTAAAAGCCCGACTATCTTTTGCGGAACACCCGGAACCGGAGCCATTCCTTCTTCCAATACTCGCGAGCGTAGACAACGAGCCGATGGTGCTTCGGCCCATGACTAAAACTGCTGTCCGGCATAAGTAGTCTCTTTCTCATCATGCCTCAGCGTAGCTGAGTAGTTCTGCGGTTTCACCGCCACCTACGTACAATCCCCAAAGTGAAGATACACTCTCCCTTAGATGTATAATTCCTTATTGTGTCCCAATTATCGTAATTCGTCAATAAACAAAACTAAAACCTTTGCCATTCAGGACAAATCGCTTCCTTGGCAGCCGGAGCTCTTCCGAGCCTATTCCTTTATAAACCCGAAGCTGAGACCTCTAACCAAGTATTTTTGAGCAATTATGGCTAGCACAATTACTGGCATAGTGATAGTGTTGGCTACGGCACAGATTTTTGCCCAGTCGGTTCCTCTTGATTCCCCACTGAATGCGGCTATTCCGACTGGGATTGTTTTAGCGTGAATGTTGGTCAAGATTAGCGCAAATGCAAACTCATTCCAACAGAAGATAAAGGCTAGAACGAAGACGGCTGTCAATCCAGGCAAAGCTAACGGTAAAATAACCCGCCATAATGCACCCATTGCAGAGCAGCCATCTATCATGGCCGCTTCATCTAATTCCTTTGGTAACTGTCGGAAGAAACTCACTAAAACCCATACTGTAAGGGGCAAATTCATTGCCACATAAACGAGTATGAGTCCAAGCCTGGTGTCCATTAGCCCCATGTTTGACCAAAGCGAATAGAGAGGCAGCGCCACCGCAATCGGTGGCAACATGCGAAGCGAAAGAATCCAAAACTGTAGTTGCCTCGATCCCCCGATTGTCAACCGGGTGAAGCCATAGGCGGCAAAAACGCCTAAAAGTACTGAGATAATTGTTGCGGTGGTTGCGATTATTATGCTATTGACGATATAGTCCATGAGAGGCCGAAGATGAAAAGCATCCACATAATTGGCAAAGGTGGGCTTGAAAAGCCATACCGGAGGTATCCTGAAGCTGTCTAGTTCTGGCTTGATGGAGGTGAATACCATCCACATGATGGGGAATAATGCTACGATTAGAACTGCGATGGTTAAGAAGTAGTAAATAGGGCTATTATGTACAAAATGACCTTTTCTCATTTTTCGGCTCACACGTTTTCCTCGGTACTAAGAAGTTTTATTAGATAAAGCGCTATTATCGATATTATAACCAACATTACGTAACAGAACGCGGTCGCACGACCCATGCGAAAGTACTTGAATCCGAGAATAAAAGCATGCATGCTCAGAACTTCTGTTGCATGCCCAGGGCCTCCCGTGGTAAGCACGTAAACAGTATCAAATACCTTAAGACTATCTATTGTTCTTAATAGAAGCACTACCAGAAAAGTTGGCCTGAGAAGGGGTAGAGTTATCGAAGAGAATCTCTGCCAAGATGTGGCACCATCTATGGCCGCGGCCTCGTAGGGTGATTGGGGTAAACCTTGCAATCCGGCTAATATTAGGAGTGTTACGAAGGGTGTCCACTGCCAAATGTCCACGAAGGTGATGGAGATAAGGGGTAGATACGTTCCTGACAGCCAGGAAACTGGATTTATGCGGACAAAACTGAGGAAGTAATTCAATATCCCCCAACTTGGCAGGTACATGAACTTCCATATGGTGGCGGCTGCTATCGGTGTCACCATCATGGGAAGAGAAACCAGAGGAATGATGAACCTTCTGCCTTTTAGGTTCCGGTTCAACAGGAGAGCCATGGCACACCCCAGGATGATCTCTACCGTAATCGTAATCACTACAAAAAGAGAGGTAACCTTCAGGGTGACCCAAAAAGTATAACTTCGTAGCACATCCAGGTAGTTGGCAGCTCCGACGAAAGGCATTTCCCGAGTCTTGAAACTTAAAGTGTGTACTGAAATGTAAAGAGAGTAAAGAAGAGGATACACGTTTATAGCGATCAGAATAGCTATACAGGGTAAGACAAAAAGAAAGGAGCTATACTTGTTTTGGATCATGAGAAAAGGACCTTTCTGTAGGTGAAACTCACTAAGGTGGTTCTAGCCAATCGGCCATTGTTTTCTTAGAACCGCTGCCGACAAGGATAACGGGATAAAACATCCCAAGGACTGTGGATAGTCCTTGGGATGTTTGCATCTAGCAGGCCTCTCTTTAGAAATAACCCGCCTTTTTCATTACATCGTAGGCGGCCATGGCGGCTCTGTTTAAGGCGTCCTTTACAGATGTCCTTCCGGCATAAGCCTCAGCTATTTCAACCGAGATAATATCCTCCACTTCAGCATATTCAGGAAGTCTAGGAGGAAAACTCCCTTTTTCGGAGGCTGCGGGTAGAATCTGGTACCACGGGAACAATCGCTGCAGTTCAGGATTCATCCAGGCCGAAATTCTAATGGGATTTCCACCAGCTTTGGCATAATTAACTTCGAGTTCTTTACTGGTAATCCAGTTTATGAACAGGTACGCTGCTTCCTTGTTTTTGGCGTTCTTTGGTATTCCCAGACCATGATGGCCCCAGCGTGCACCGCCCGCAGGCATAGGGGCATAACCCAGCTTGCCGGCCGCTTCTGACTTCTCCGGATTCTCCAACCAGGGAGCAGCTAAGCACCATTGATCGGCCATAGCCACTAACCCAGTAGCCAGGGCGGTGTTAACTTCTGTATACTCGTAGTTCTCGACACCGGGCGGGCAATATGGCTGGAGATCCACGTAAGCTTGGGTTGCTTGTTGGCCAGCTTCATTATTGAAAATGGGTCTCCAGTTCCCGTCGAACATACTACCTCCAGCTCCTTTCAGAAAGCCAAACCACTCATCGGTTAGACCCGTACGGGCAGCGTGTTGGGCTATGCCGTATTTAATTGGGGAAGCCGGATTCAGACTCTTGGTAAAGTACGCGCCGGCTTTCTTGAGCTCATCAATGTTCTTGGGGTATTCCATCCCTGTCTGGGCAAACAAGTCTTTGCGGTAAAAGAAAATGAAGTTGCAGGTCCAAAAGGGAAGTGCGTAGAGATCGCTGTTGTATGCGTACCCCAACAATACTGCTACTGGGAAGTCCTGGAGGTCGGAAACACCAAATTGTTTCATGTAATCTGTTAACGGCGTGATGTATCCACCATCTATTATTTCTGCCGACCAGATACTGTCGATGTCGACAACGTCGTAGGCGCTTACGGGAGATCTAAGAGCCAAAACAATTTTCTCCCGGAGATGAGCATAAGCAACATCCAAAACATTTACCTTGATGCCGGTGTCCTTCGTAAACTGAGGAACCAGTGTTTTGACCGCTTCCGCATCGGAAACGTTTTGCAGAATGAAGTTTATCGTTGTCCCTGCATAAGGTTGTGCCGCCTGGACGGCTCCGCTTACCAGCAGCCCTATTGTCAGCAGCACCAAACCTACGTAAATTACGGGCCTCACTTTCATTGTTACCTCCGTTTTGAAATCAGATCGAAGCTCCTGGAAGTTCCTATCATAAGAAAAGTGATTGCCAGATTCTTTCCTTAAGGACTTCCTTTCTCTTAGACTGGATTAAGCCCACCCAATTGCTCACCTCCCTCTGGGCTCATTTTTCCAGTTCTGCCACTCTATAAGTAAATTATGCAGAAGAGTCGTACTTCTATTCGCTAGGTCACTCTTTATTTACCTACTGACGATAAAATGTAGATTATCAGGTGATCCGACCCGACTTGTTGCGGACTAAAAATGGGTTGTTTGCGTTAATTATCAGGAGGTCATATATATGACCTCCTGATATAAATCATATGGCATCTACCGAATATGTCAAGCCGATCAAGTTTTTTTGTCAATGCAAAGTAATTATGTCACCGTTTTTGCACAATGAAAATGTCATACCCCTACCATCAAAGCTTCTTTATAAGAAGGAGCGTATCTTTTCTCTGTGGGAAGAATCTGGTAGCGTCTTCCCTGGTAACTTATGGTATTGTCTCCCTGAACACGTTTTTCTTCTTCTATACAGAAGATACGATCAAGATCCATTCCTTTAGGGATCCCTCTATAGACTATCGGTTTCATTCTTGTTTCATGTGAATTTCAGGGATTCAACTGGTTAGTTTGGAGGGAAGATAAAGAAATCAGTTTATACGATATCCATAGTATTCTTTTGCTGCCGATTGGATTATCCAAAGCGCGATCAATCTCCACTTCCGCGTCATAGACGCCACCAATCTTCTTAGGAGAAGCCAGGGTCAGGAGATTATCCTCCGGTATATCTACTTCCACCAACTTGTTTCCGTAAGGAAGTTTAATTTTCATTTTGTTATCCTAATTATCTTCTCCTCAGCAATTTATATAATCTATCCTTAGCTTTTAGAGACCACTGCCGGGCAAATTTTCCTGTTTCGATGTCTGGCATAATGGAAAGAAAAGACCTCTGGGTATTCCCTCAACTGACAGACTTGATGGCCTCACAGAGAGAAAGGGCAAATTCACCCACCTTGTTTACCATATCCTTTTGGTCTTTATTTTCCATGATCTTGCGGATAATGGCCGAGCCAACGATGACCCCATCGGCAAAGTGGGAAATAGCTTCAGCCTCCTGAGGGGAGGAAATACCGAATCCTACCGCTACCGGAGTAGGGGAAAAGGTGCGAATCTTCTCCAATAAAGACTTTAACTTCTTTTCTTTTCCCTTTCCCTCTCCGGTTATGCCAGTATAGGAGACACAGTAAATAAAACCCTGGCTCCTCAGAGAGATCAGTTTGATTCTCCTATCAGGACTTACCGGAGTGAGAAGAAATATCAGGGCCAGATCACTTTCCCTGGCTGATTGGCTGAGAGATACCGCTTCTTCGGGAGGAAGATCAGCTACGATTACTCCGTCCACCCCAGCTTGGTGAGCCCGGTTGGCAAATCTTTTCTCCCCCATTTTCAAAATAGGATTGTAGTATCCCATAAAAACCAGAGGTATCTGGGTTTTTTTTCTCAATTGTTCTACCAGTTTAATGGCGCCTTTAAGAGTAACCCCGTTTCTTAAAGCCTCATGAGAAGCCCTCTGGATTATAGAACCATCAGCCAAGGGATCAGAGAAAGGAATGCCCAGTTCAATGAGGTCTGCTCCTCTTTTCTCCAGTTCCAGAACCAGATTCTCGGTACAAGAAAGATCAGGATAACCCAGGGTAATAAAAGGAATAAAGGCTTTCTCTTTTTTCTCCCTTAACCGATCAAACTTTTCTACTATTCGATTCACCTTTTTATCCTTTATCTAAAAGTCTTTTTCCCCATAATCTCGGCTACCTGCTCCACATCTTTGTCTCCCCGACCGGAAAGGTTAACTACCATTAATGTTTCTTTGTCCCTTCGGGAAGCAATTTTTTTGAGGGCAGCTACGGCATGAGCACTTTCCAAAGCGGGAATGATTCCCTCCAACCGGGAAAGTAGTTTAAAAGCAGCAAGAGCTTCTCGGTCGTTAACGGTGATATAATTTGCTCTTCCACTTACCTTGAGATAAGAATGTTCGGGACCCACTCCTGGGTAATCCAATCCCGCGGCTATGGAATGGGTAGAGAGAATCTGGCCATCCCCATTCTGAAGTAAGAAGCTCTTGCTGCCGTGGAGGACGCCAAGGCTTCCTTTGGCCAGAGTAGCTCCGTGGTGGGAAGAAGCCAGTCCCAGCCCTCCTGCTTCCACTCCCATCAATCTAACTTTTTCCTCAGATAAGAAAGGGTAGAACATCCCCAGAGAATTACTTCCTCCTCCCACGCAGGCGATAAGATAGTCGGGTAATCTCTTTTCCTGAGCGAGAATTTGCTTTTTCAATTCTCGGCCAATAACGGACTGAAAATTCCTGACCATCTGGGGATAGGGATGAGGACCTACCACTGAACCCAGAACGTAGTAAGTGGTCTTGACATTGGTAACCCAATCTCGGATAGTTTCATTAATGGCATCCTTAAGAGTTTTGCTTCCTGAACTCACCGGAATTACTTCAGCGGCTAAGAGTTTCATCCGGAAGACATTAAGTTTTTGCCGGCGCATATCTTCCGTTCCCATATAGACCTGGCAGGGAAATCCTAAGAGAGCGGCGGCGGTGGCGGTAGCTACTCCATGTTGTCCGGCCCCGGTTTCAGCAATTATCCGCTTTTTTCCCATCCTCTTGGCCAGAAGGACCTGTCCCAGGGTATTGTTGATCTTGTGGGATCCGGTGTGGGCCAGATCTTCTCTTTTTAGATATACCCTGGCCCCTCCCAGGTATTTGCTTAAGCGCTGGGCATAATAAAGAGGGGTGGGTCTTCCCGCGTAGTGAGAGAGATACCCGGCCAGCTCTTTCTGAAATCCCCTTTTGTCTTTTTTAGCCTCTTGATAAGCTTCCTCCAGTTCCTGAAGAGCAAACATCAAAGTCTCGGGGACAAACTTGCCCCCAAATTTTCCGAATCGACCTTGGGAGTCGGGTAAGCGGTAGTGGTTCATTTTAGCTCCTTGACTTCTTGAATAAATCGACTCAGTTTCTCGGGAGATTTCTTGCCTGGACCTGCTTCTACCCCACCGGCCACGTCTACAGCGTAAGGATTTACCTCTCTGATGGCCTGTTTCACATTATCCGGAGTAAGTCCTCCCGAGAGAATAAGAAGAAACCCTGATTCTTTTATCTTTCTGGCGATCTTCCAATCAAAGGTTTTACCCGTTCCTCCTCTCTTATTCCCAGCGAAGGTATCCAAAAGGTAGGCATCAACTCTGTACTCAAAGATATTTCTGGGAACCTCAGTCGTTACCGAAAAGGATTTTATTATCTTGTGGGGGAATTGAGAGCAGTATTGGGGAGATTCGTCCCCGTGAAATTGCAGGGTAGTTAAAGAGCAAAACTCGGCAATCTCCTTGACCAGAGAAGCTCTTTCGTTAACAAAAACTCCCACTCGATCAACAAAAGGAGGTAAAATCTCCACGATCCTTTTTACTTCCTGGGAAGTTACTCTCCGGGGACTGGAGGCAAAGATGAAGCCAAGGGCATCGGCTCCCAACTTCACTGCTAATAAAGCATCCTCTTGATTGGTTATTCCGCATATTTTCACCTTAACCATAGCAGAGTTCCCTTAGTTTTTCTGCCGGGTCTTCACTTCGCAAAAGGACTTCTCCGACTAAAAAAGCTGATACTCCGATCTCTCTCAACCTTTTTATATCCTGAATATCTTTTATCCCACTTTCACTGATCACCAACCTCTCTGGAGGAAGCAGATTTAGTATTTGCCCGGTAGTAGACAAATCAACCTGAAAATCCTTCAGGTTTCGATTGTTAATTCCTACAATTACCGAGGAGGGGAGGGAAAGCAACCTTTTGATCTCCTGCGGGGAATGAACCTCGGCTATACAGGCCAGGTTTAGTTCCTGGGCGAGGTTACAAAAATGGAGTAATCTTTCTCCTTTTAGTATTCTTACAATTAAGAGGATGGCATCGGCTCCTCTCCATCTGGCCTCATAGATCTGATATTCATCCAGGATAAATTCTTTAGCTAGTATAGGCAAGGAACTGGCTTGCCTCACTTTTTTCAGATCCTCCGGTCTTGCTCCGAAGAACCTTTGATCAAGAAGGACAGATATAGCCCGGGCACCGTTTTCCTGGTATAGTTTAGCCAGCTTGAAGGGATCAAGATCTCTCCTCAAGGCTCCCCGGGAGGGAGAAAACCGCTTGATCTCGGCAATTATGCTTACGTTCTTTCGAGCAAAGACACTTTTCCTAAAACTCCGAGGAGGATCGACCTCTTTCAATCTCTTCCTTAGGCTATTTAAAGGTAACTTTTTCTTTTTTCTGGCTATCTCTTCAGTTTTGAAAGTGATTATCTTTCCTAACATATTTGCCGACATTTTTTGCTCTCCAGGGAACTCATTGGCCGATGGGAAGCCTGACGAAATCTCCTAAGAATTCAGGGAAAAGCTATGGCTGAAGTCTATCAGTTGATTTAGTTTCTCCAGTGCTTTTCCCGAGTCGGTAGACTCAGCAGCCAGTTTTACTCCCCGCTTTAGGTCGGGAGCAATTCCTGCTCCCATCAGACAGAAAGCTGCATTAAGCAAGACTATCTCTCGGGCAGCGCCTCTTTCTTTGCCCCTCAATATCTCCCGGACTATCCGGGCATTCTTCTCTCTTTTTCCGCCCTGGATTTCTCTTAGAGAATACCTTCTCAGGCCCAGTTCCTCCGGAGTAATCCAGTAGGTTTCCACCTCTCCCTCTCTTAGTTCGGCCACTTTGGTTCTTCCGGTAATAGTTACTTCGTCCAGTCCATCCTCACCCTGTACCACGAAAGCCCTTTTGACTCCGAGATGAGCCATAGCCTGAGCCACCGTTTGAGTAAGGGAAGGATCATAAACCCCCATTAGGCGGACATTTGCCTGCAAGGGGTTGGTCAGAGGACCCAAAAGATTAAATACCGTTCTTATCCCCATTTCTTGGCGAGGAGCCAGGGCATATTTCATCGCCCGATGAAAAAGAGGGGCAAATAAAAAAGCTATTCCTATTTCCTCCAGAGCTTTTTTCACCAGAGGGGGAGCAAGGTTAATCTTCATGCCCATTTCTTCCAGCACATCAGCACTTCCACATTGGCTGGAGAGAGCGCGGTTGCCGTGTTTGGCTACCCTTACGCCGGCACCTGCCACTACGAAGGCGCAGACGGTGGAGATATTAAAAGTCCCCAGTCCATCTCCCCCGGTACCGCAGGTATCTACCAGGATATCACCCGACCAGGGAAAACTTATCACTTTACTCATCATCCCCTGAGCCAGCCCAGTGATCTCCTCCCCAGTTTCCTTTTTCATTC
>AQRW01000122.1 GCA_000402295.1 Candidatus Aerophobus profundus SCGC AAA252-L23 | reverse complement strand
TAATATCAAAATACCAAAGAAATAGCAAAATTGTCTTAAAGAAGGGTAAATGTTTTTGGGCCCTGGATGGTTTCAAGAAAGGGTTAAACCGTAGAGCAAATCTTCCGATGAGCTGTTTAGACAATTGATTCTGCCCAGAGATTTGCCAAGACCGATAGGATTACTATAATAAGACAGTTCTGTGGGCTCAGATTTCAATCTTTGATCTTCTCTGAAGGACTGGGCCAAAAATAGAGAAAAAATCGGAGGGAGGTAAGATGAAGAAGCTGGTATTGATAGTAAGTGCGTTGGTCCTGGTCATCATTATGGGGTGCATCAGGCCTGAGGAAAAGGTACTGCTTATTTTCAGTTATCATCCTGAGTATCCCTGGGTGGTAGAAGAGACGCGGGGAGTAGAAGCTGTCTTGGAGAATAAAGGAATAGAAATTGATAAGTTCTACCTTGACACCAAGAGGAGGACCAGTGCTGAGTGGAAGCATCAGGTAAGCCAGGAGGCAATCCAGAGAATTGAGGAGTTCAAGCCGGACCTGGTAATGGTCTTCGATGACAATGCCTGCGAATTGGTGGCCGAGAAATACATTGGCAGTGATCTTCCCTTTGTCTTTTGTGGAATGAACAATGAGCCGGGGCACTACGGATTTCCGGCCCAGAACATAACCGGGGTAATTGAACAAACCAATGTGGTAGGGAGCATTGATTTGCTCAGAGAACTGGCACCCGGAGTGCAAAGGGTGGCCATACTGACCGATAACAGCCCCACTTCACTTGCCTTTGTGGCTGGATTGGAGCAGATGAGCCTACCGGTGGATATAGGTGAGATCTATACCACTGACAATTTCACTGAGTGGAAGGCCCACCTCCAGGAACTACAATACACCGTTGATGCCATTGGACTGTTTCTCTATCATACTGTTAAAGAGGCTGGTCAGGAAATCAGCTTGCCAGGGGAGACGGTGCTGCAGTGGACCCTCGAGAACAATGACCTTCCAGAATTTGCCTTTCTTGATTTTACGGTGAAGGCAGGGGTTCTGTGCGGGGTAACATCCTCTGGATACGAACAAGGTAAAACAGCGGCAGAGATTGCTCTCAAGATTTTGGAGGGAGAAAAGCCGGCCGCTATTCCTATTGCCTCTCCCCAAAGTAAGCAGGCTATGGTGAACGAAACCAGGGCCAAGGAATTAGGTCTGAGAATTCCGGAGACCTTACGTAACCGGGTGGAGGTGGTACAGTAGCGGAGGGTCGGGTCTTCTTATGTAATACGCCCTCTCTCATTTTATCCTGAATCCGGTAATTTGAATAATGATCGCCGTGGTTAGCTGGGGAAGATGTTGAAGAATAACAGAAGTCTATGGGCTGGTGAATAAACAAAATGGAGGTAGAAGAATGGATAGAAAAACCTTATTGAAAGTCGGAGTCGGAGTTTTGATGCTCAGTTTAGCTTTGACAGCATTTTCCTGGGCGGCGCTACCAGCGACAATTGACAAAGGGTCTATTGAGGTCACTGAGTGGGGAAAGGGCTATCGTTTTGAGAAGAACGGCTGGGTCTATATCCATGTTGAGGGTGAACCTTACCAGAGAGGATTCCAGCACGGACGTCTAGTAGCCCAGGAGTTAGCTGAAATACTAAGGACTATCAAACATCTGACCTACTGGGAGACGGGCAAGACATGGGATTTCTTCCTGCAAGCAAGTGAGGAGATCTTTGTACCCCACATAGAGGAGGAGTTCCTTGAGGAGATGAAAGGCATTGCTGCCGGGGCGTGCAGTGTAGGGTTGGAAATCACCTGGCAGGAGGTCTTGACCTGGAACGGCTACTTTGAGCTGGTTGACTACTGGTGGCCCAACGAGAAAGCCGGGAAATTTACCGGGGATGATCACGGGGACAAAGATCACTGCAGCGGTTTCATCGCCACTGGATCGGCCACCAGTGATGGAAAGGTTGTCATGGCCCACAATAGTTGGGATGCCTTTGAGCAGGGCCAATTCTTCAATGTGATTCTGGACATCGTACCAGCCAAAGGCCACCATATGTTCATGCAGAGCTTGCCGGGTTATATTGACAGCATGTCTGATTTTTTTGTCACTGACGCCGGGCTTATGGGTACCGAGACAACCATTGGTGGTTACAGTGATTACGACCCCAACGAAGTCCCCGAATTTGTCCGGGTACGTAAAGCCATGCAATACGCGGACAATCTGGATGAGTTTGTGCAGTTGATGGAGAAAAAGAATAATGGGGGTTATGCCAACAGTTGGCTCTTGGCCGATGTCAATACCAATGAGATTATGCGCCTGGAACTGGGGTTAAGGTACCAAAATGTCGAGCGAAAAAAGGATGGATTCTTCGTGGGCTTTAACGCACCCGTTGATCCCCGGATTCGTAACCTGGAGTGCTCCAATGTTGGCTATTCTGATATCAGGATGCCCATGGGAGCCCGTCGGGTACGCCTCACTCAATTGATGAAGGAGCACTACGGGAAGATTGATATTGAAGTGGCCCAAAGAGTTCTTTCCGACCACTACGATGTCTATCTGCAAAAGGAAAATCATCCTTGTTCCCGGACGGTAGAGGGTCACTACGAACTGGATCGCTTCGAGTATTGGGGTGCCAGATTACCCTACCAGCCGGCCGGAGCCGTGGATGGGAAAGTAACGGACAGTAATCTGGCCAGGAATATGAGTTTCTGGGCCCGGTGGGGCAGCTCCAGTGGTATGCCCTTCGATGCGGAAGCCTTTCTGACCGAACATACTCAGTATGACTATCTGGACGGCTATCTCAAAGATCGGCCTACCCAACCCTGGACTTTGTTTGAAGCATTGGTGAAAGATTGAGGGAGCTATCTCAGATCTGGACGGAGCAGTCCTATTGACTCAAGAATATGATTGGGCAATTCCTCGCTTGACTGTCGGTAAGAAATGTCTATCGTCAGGTTCCCTTTTATCAAGGAAAACGCAAGTAAAGTAGTCGTTACCCTGTAGTAGCAAGAGGTTAATATACCGTATTCATCCGTGGAATGACCGTAGTAACGAAGTGAAATTGCCCTTCTTCTACTTTGATGATGGCCACACTCTTATGGGGAACTCTACTTCCATTTTTGTAAGCAATAAGGCCGGTGACACCCTGATATCCCTGTTCCTGGGCCAATTCCTTCCTAATATCCTCGGGATCGGTGGAATCTGCTCTTTTCATTGCCCGGGCCAAAAGCATTACGGCATCGTAACCGAGGGCCGCAAAAGCTGTGTCAGGAGGACAACCATATTCTCTAATGTAGTCCCCGATAAAGTCTTGAACCTCAGCCGCCGGGTTCTCCCAGGATTGATGGGTAGAGAAATAGATGTTGTCGGCCAAGGCGGACCCTGGAACCTCAATTAACAGAGGAGTATCAAATCCATCACCACTGGCAATAATGGTGAGAATTCCCCCTTGCCTTATTTTTCTCACGATTACTCCGGCATCTTCCGGAATGGCGGAGACAAAGAGAATATCGGGTGAGGGAGATAGGGCTTGAAGGTTGGATATCTGAGTCGAAAAATTCTTATCGGCGGTGGTGTAGGAATCCTCCCTGACAATACTTGCCGGTCCAGCCAGTTCTTTGAATCTCTCTTTGAAGAATTCAGAGAGAAGACGGGTGAAATCCACCGCCTCATTAGTGAGAACCCAGGCCGTTCGGGCACTTTTCTGGTGGTACAGATATTCGGCGATAGTGTAGGCCTGGGCATCATCACCAAAGGCAGTCAGAAACATATAACTGCCCACCCTTTCGGGGAGGTGAGGGTCCGTTGCCCCTGAGGTAAGAAAGGGGATACCTCTTTCTTGAAAAACAGGAGCGGCGGCTAGTACATAAGTGGTATCACCGTAACCGATACCGGCCACCACACCGGTCGTGACAAGCTGATGGGCAGCTGAGGCTGCTTCCTCGGGGTCAGTTTTGGTGTCCAGAGACAGCAACCTGACTGATCTTCCCGAAATACCGCCTTTGGCGTTGAGGTGTTTAACGGCCAATAGAGCTCCCTTGAGTGCGGGAGTATCAATTGAAGACATAGCTCCAGTAAGATTATACAAAGCACCAATCAAGATAGGTGAAGCAAGCCCTAACTCGGAAAGGTCCCTCTTGGCTCTCGAGGACTCACCAGTGAGTACTCGGGTGATTACCAATCGCCACTGACTGCCGTGAAGACCCACGGTTGCCCAGAAGGCTTTTTTGGTCACCGGAGCGGTGAAATCCCGACCGAAAAACTGATAACTACCGGAACCAGAGTCTTCAAGGGCAATTTCTCTCCCCAGAGCACGGAGTTGAGTAAATGGTTGGTATAGAGGATCGGAAAACAGATTTCTTCCAATCTCTTGCACATCGGGATCATAAAGAATAAGGCCGTCCGGCTGCATTACCCAAAGATCTAGGGAGAGAAGATCGTGGACTTGCGGTAGAATGAGCGTTTCCAAGAGCAATTCGGGCTTTATGAGCACGTTGAGGGAGCCAATCATTTCCTCTTGAGGAGAAAAGATGGGATGTTCCAGGACTACGGCCTTGAATCCTTCCACTACCTGAAAAGTCTTACTCAGTACAGGTTTTCTGGTTTGGTGCAGTTGCATTACATGTTCCTGTTCACTGATATCCGAGCCTTCGAATTCCCGGTATCGTGGGGGCTCTACCGCGGTCATTATACCAGCTTGGTTTACCGTACAAGCGTCGACTACATAAGGGTGTTTCTCGCATAACTCGATGAGTACATCCCTGGCTTCAATGCCGGAAAGTCCTACCAGGGAAATCTTCTGGGTGGCAGAGGAAAGATCTTGATCAATAGCGTCCAGGACTTGCTGGGTTGCCTGCTGAAGTTGCCCCAGAATTGATGGACTTTCCGGATAGTAGCTGGCACCGACAATCAAGGTAAAATCATCAATCACCATTTTCTTTTCGTAAGCAAGTTTCTTGGATGGCTCTGTTTCTCCCGGCTTGGGCCACATATATTCTATCCAGCAATTATCTTCGGTCTTGAGAATGTTTAGTACTTCCCGCACAAAGTACTTGCCCTGGACATCTTCTAGGTTGATAATATTGGTTCCCTCAAGTTCCGGGAAGGCGGCATTGAAGAGCTCATTCCCCTGGTTATCTTTGATAAAAATATAACTGTTGGAAAAGATGAATTCACTGGATTTTGAACGTAGGACATCTAAGGCGGCTAAACCTTCTTTTTCCAATAGAGAAATAGCCCGATTAACCATATCAATTAGGAATATCCTCTCACATCCCATATCATATTTTCCACTGCCTACCAGATAAGTTCTTCCTGAAGGAGCGGTTGTTGTTTTGACAAAGGTGGATTTCCAGACCGGGGTTTCTCCTCCCGGCCGAGGCCACTGATAGTGCAACCAGCCTTCCCCGGTTGAGGTGGTACCTATCTCAACAATCATTCTTCCAATCGGCTTACCGTTGATGTCTTCAAGCCCGAGCATATTTTTACCTTCTCCACTGAGATCCGGGGGATAGACGTAACGCATACCGTCCAATCCCCAAACAAAGACATAGGAATCATTGCGAAACCACTTACCACCTTTTTCCCTGAATTGAGGGAATGCTTCTTCACCCACCTTTTCAATCTCTTCTGCCGCACTGACAACAAAACTCACCAGTTCCCTGGTTTCTTGGTATTGATAATCTGCCATGCTGTAGGCGAAGCTAAATGTAGGCAGAACAACCAAGCAAACAAGAGTACAAAATATTATCATCTTTTTCATTTTCTCCCCTCCGTTTTGAGTCTTAGATTAATCCTTTGAGTCGTTCTTCTTATTAGTTCAGGTAAACTCCACTACCAATGAAATAGTTGGTTCCCGGGATCATTTCCACATATCCGATCTTTTTTTGTTCCTTTTTCGCGAGAGGATTCTGCCAATAATACTGTAGAAATCCACCTCCTGCTTTTGCCTTTTCTGCCAGTTCTCGGATAACGTATTTGCCTTTTGAGTCCTGATAGTCGTAAAGATCCTTACCCTGCAGTTCTGGCTGGGCGGCATGAGCGATGTTCACGCAATCGAGATTGTAGACATAAAAATAGCCCGAATGGTCTGCGTAAAAACGAATGGGAGCAATGAACCTGCGAATGAGCTGGATGCGATCTTTTTCTGCGGGAATAACTCTTATTATCTCGCTTAGCCCGAGAGCAGTACTATGAACTATGGTAACGGCAATTTTCTGTTGACACTCTAAGTCAAATTCGATTTGTTCTGCTGCTACACCTGTCCATCCACCAAAAGCGAGTGCTAATACCATAATACCTACCAATGATTGTTTCACTTTTCTTTCTCCTTCTATTTAACCGTTTTACTCCTCTTAACGAAATATCCAATTAGTTTTTTCTGTGGGGAACTTTTACTATGTAGCCATTGAGAGAATTATTTGTCGGATTGGGTCCACCTTTGAGGCGGTCAAGCTGAAAAAAAACACTGTAGGCGCTAACATTACAAAGAGAATGGCAAGAAACAACTCCCTGGATTAGAGCCATTACACAGAGTATAATATGATCGCGGTAGGATGTCAAGTATCAAACGATACCATCTCTTACGAGGCTAACGGAGACGAACCTTTACCGATTATTCCTCTCTCAAGTTCAATTGGGAGTTTAGGAGAATATTGTAGATTGTTCTGGCGAAATCATCGGGATTGAATCCTAAACCCAAAATTAATCCTCCTTGAGGGCCTAAGTCAATGAGCAGAATTTTTTTGTTCTGTTCAGTCAGGGCCGCTGCTAAATTCATAGCGGTTGTGGTTTTTCCTACTCCACCTTTATTATTGGCAATGGTGATAAACTTGCTCATTGGCATACCTACTTAGAAGTATAACAGTTTACCATTTTATTGTTAAGACAATATGCTGGCATTATTGTAAGATAATATGATTTTTTAACATTAAATTGTCTCTAAAAAAAGACTATCCCTTTTCTAAAATATCGTGCTTGCCAATTTGGGAATCTTAAGAGTAAAATTTAAGGTCTTCTTAAAACTTACCTATCCTGCGTAAGATGTAAGTATCACCTTTTATCCCAAAGCTGAACCGGTAATCCTTAGTTACCCTTGCTTCCCAGATGTTTTTTACTCCCTTCATCTTTTTTATTCTGAGAGAGGGATGATGAAGGTTTTGAAGTAAGAGTCCCAGTTGTTTGTCTGCTTGCTTCTGGATTCGCTGGGGTAGACTTTCATAACATTCGATAAAATCCTTAGTAGGATAAAGTTTCATAGTTGATTAGCGTTTTTCTATACTCTTTTTGAATTCCTTTACACTTTTAAAAGGACCATGGAGTCTTCCTTCTCTTATATCCTTCTCTGCTTCTCTCTCGCCTTTCTGCCATTCCTCAACCCACCACCAGGCTTGGTCTGGATCAATCAGACCCACTTTAGAGGCTACTTTTGCCTCTTCTTTGGTAAAACCTTGAGAGTGGAGAATGTCTTTTTGAATCTGGCCAATCTTTTCTTTAGCCCGGGAGAGAATCTCTTGTTCTTTTTTAGTAAGAGAGGGAACCGGCGCTTTGGCGATAAGCTGTCTTGGTACCATGATAACTTTTCCTCCTTGACTAATTGCTTCCAAAAAATCACCCGGCTTTAAGTGGAGATGGTCAAAGACTTCTTTGGGGATAGTTACCTGATGCTTTGGACCAATCCTAACTACAGGCATCTCCTCCTCCTTATTTAATTGTTGATTTTTAGACATATTTACTTTCTTACTGTAAGGATAACAAATACAAGAGAGAGTGTCAAGTTTCAAAGCTTATTTCCGGGTTTGTCTAAGTTTATCGGTTGGTGGGCTATTTGCTTAGAGTTGCTTCTATTTTGTCCTTAAGATATCCCGTGTTTTCTGTAAGAATTCTTCTGCCTTATGTAACAAATCCTGGGCATTCTCCGGGCTGAATTCGCCGTAATAATCAGCTTCCTCCCTTAATCTTTTTGCTTTTTCCAGAGCCTCAATCAGCCGATACCCTAAAAGTTCTTTGTCCACATAGAGGGTCCGGATAGCTTCAATTAAAAAGGAAAGATTCATCCCGGATCTTCTCTTTTTGTCCAAAAGGGAGATAACTTTTTTGATGCCATCCCTGATCAGCTCATAAGTATCTTTTACTGCCCCTGCCCCCAATATGGGAGTAGAGTCTATCACTTGATCTATTTTACCCTTGATAAGGCCGGCTTCTTTGGCCAGTTCTAAGGTTTTCCGAAAGAGTATTTTCTCTTTAAAGACTCAAAGAAAAGAAACGGAATGGGCCAATGAAAAAGGAGTTGAATGCCCTGGGGAGTCTGATCAAGAACTATCTGGAACAAAAGAACCGAGTTCGGGAAGAGCTGCGAAAGCAAGTAGAACAGAATCCACAATTGAGGATGGGCCGGGCTAAGACTAATCTGGGTGAGGTGACAATTGAGCTGTCAGTTGGTGAAATTGTCTCCCAATCTCTCCAGTGGAAGGACTTTGTTACCCGACACGCAATGAGATGTCGGGCTGAATTTGCGCAGTCAATTGACCGATTGCGAGAAATGATAAAGTAACTGCCGGACAGCAAAAACAAGATAATACATATTTATCCTTTCCTTATCTGGATCTGCTTCGAAACTGGGGAAGGGATAGTATGATGGGAATTAGTATATACCCGTAGGAAGATAATGGCGCATGCACTAAAGACAATCCCATGGCTAAAAGGGAGACTAATGGAGTGACCGCCCCTCTTTTTTCCCCCATGACTATGCGCTGCCGGCCCAGGCTGGGGTCAACCAGGCGGTGATTTTTGGTGGCGTAGACCCAATTCAACTCAAAGAGGATGCCGATGGCAAACATGTTGGCACCAAAAAAGAATCTTGCCAGCCAGTCATCGGGATAATCGCCCGTCAGAGAAGTAGAAAAAGGAATCAAGGCTACAAACATAAGAATAAGCATATTCAACCAAAGGTGTCTGTGATCAGTTAGTTTGATAAAATGAGACTGCTGATGATGAACAATCCAGAAAATAGCCAAAAGGATAAAACTGAGTACATAATTGGAGAATTTAGGTATTTGTTCCAGGAGTAACTGATCTAACCCTGCCTGGGTCATCTGCTTTGTCGCTTCTGGAAGATCAAGAGTCAAAACCAGTAAGGTCATAGCGATGGCGAAGATGCCATCGGTCAATGCTTCGATACGATGGGTGGTCATGCCGGATTCTGAATCATTGGAGGGTGATACTCTCATTCAATCCTTCTTTTATTAAGCCCGCCCCTGGCATTGAAGTGGTCAGCCACCATCTGATCACCTTGGGAAAAGATCCTGCCCCAGGAACCGGTAGAGCCGCCGAAAGTCAAACAGAGTGCGATTTTGAAGGTTCTCTCCTCAGCGAGGATAGATAATGAAAAGACCAGCCCCGTACCAACTAGAGTTAGGACTACCAAGCCTAACACTATTCCGCGATTTCTCACTTCAATGAGTGTCGGTAGAACTTGACCAAATTCTCCCGGAGTTTCTTATGGGAAAATGGGTCGGTATACATCATATGGCCTGCCGGATAGGTCGTGATAGTGATGTTGTCGAGGGCCTCCCGGGGAAGATCCATTCTCCGGATTTCATAGATGGTGGCATCATGGACACAAGCCATGTCGAACAGACCGATGGCAACGAATATGTGAAGGAAATCAACTCTTCTGAGTGCTTTTCCAAGACTGGTAAAGGTTTCCGGATATCCCATATCCCCCGCCGACATTCCAGAAGTCCAATCCCATTTTCCCAAGACAGAAAGGCTTAGGGGAACATACCTCCTGTCAGTGGTAAACTTCAGGTCTCGCTCAAGGTAGTTGTTGAAGGCAGTGTTAAGCGGACCACCAGTATTTATGGTCATGGGATCGTCCAGATAACCAGATTCATCAAGATCGATGCTGTGGCCGCTGAGTCGACCATCGTAGAAGCTAATTGACCGCCGTTTCTCCTCCAGTAGCTCTCCCAGAAATTGATCCATAGAGACTCTGAGATTATAGGCTGTGATGACATCTTCTGGTAGACCGATGTAAGTGGCAAGCTGTCGGGCAATTTCGGTATGCTTTTCCTTGGGAAGTGCATTTCCTTGCCAGAGCGCCCAGGCATATTCGTGTTCACTCCAGGAACGAACTTCTTCCAGGACATCCTCCAGCTTTGATTCTTGGTAGGAAGGATCTATTTTTCCGTGATACCAGGCTGCCGCGGCCATGGCGGACACATTCAGAATGTAGGGAAGGTCATTTCCGGGAACACCAATCAAGCTGGCGTAACTGAGGGCTGGCGATACAAGAATAATTCCGGTGGGATAAATCCCCATATCCTGAAGATGTGAGGAAAGCCCGGCTGCCCGGATGCCGCCGTAGCTTTCCCCGGCGACAAAAAGCGGAGATTCCCAACGTTCATTCCGGGTAAGGTAGATTCGGATAAATTCAGCCATTGAGTGAATGTCTTCTTCCACTCCCCAAAAAAGCTTCCCCTCCCCTTGGGAAATGGCTTCACTGAACCCAGTGCCCACAGGATCCACAAAAACCAGATCTGTTATACCCAGGAGGCTATTCTCATTATCGACAAGTCCATATGGTGGTTTGGTGAGATCAATCCCGTTCCCTAAGGGAACCACCTTGGGACCGAAAGCTCCCAGGTGTAGGCAAATCGAGGAGCTTCCGGGACCGCCGTTGAAGACCACAGTAAGGGAACGATCTGACAACTCTTCGCTTTGGTCCACGGTATAGGCAACGTAAAATATCCGCGCTGTCTGCTTACCTTTTTCATTACAGTAAGGTAAGAAGCCTGCGGTGGCCGTGTAGAACAAGATTTTGTCATTCAGCGTGATCTTATGCTGGGTTACCGAAGCAGTTTTAGGAAAGGCGGCAATTTCACGGTCACTTGTCGGGTCTGTTTGCCCGAGTACAGGCAAAGAGAGACCCCCAATCATAATACCCAATCCCAAAACCACCAATTCAATCAGCGTTACCTTCTTCATGATGACATATCTCCTGGTCTGATATTCGCTTGACAGCCAATGTGCATTTGGCTGGGTCCCACTCTTGTCTTAGCCACAAACAAAACGTTTGTTTTGTCCTCCTCATCATAATTATTACAGATGATACCTGTTTGTCAACCCTGGCGATGCTGTTCTTAACGTGGAGAACATCAAGCGGCCCAAAATGGAATTGTACCCTATTTTAGCTGATTCTCCTAATTTTTCTCGGGCCGGCAATCCACAAAAAAACACAAGCTATACTAACTACCAGAATACTTAGGATTAAGGCGAGGGAATAATGTTTGGTAGTGTCAAAAATAAAGCCGGCCATCCAGGGTCCAACAATACCTCCCAGACCGTAACCGAGCATAAGAAAACCATTAATAGAACCGAAATGTCTGCCCTGGAACATATCTGCCCAGGCTGTTCCCAGCGCAGGTCCAGTCATTCCCAGTCCCAAGCCAAAGAAAATAGCATATAGGTAAGGTATCCAGCCACAATGGCCCTTTTCAAGAAGCAAAAGCATAAACAGACCCAGGATAGCGGCCAGGGACCCGATAGTAAAGGTTTTCTCTCGGCCGATCTTGTCGGAGAAGATACCTCCCAGATTGCCCAAAGCTACCATCATACCCCAGAGAAGTACCATAGAAGTAACAAAAGCCTTACCGAGTCCCACATCTCTCATCAGAACAACCTGATGTACTATTACCAGGTTCTCTACGAAACCAAAAATACAAAAATTGGTAAAGAAGAGAAGCCAAAACTGATATGTTCCCATTGCTTTTCTAAGAGTCCAACGAGTATGGGCCCATTCTTTATTTACTACTACTGGTTCCTTAATCTCATTGGTGGCGGACTTGACTCCTTCTGTTGAGTGAATTCCATCAGGGAAAAGACCCATGTCTTCAGGCCGATGACGGGCAAAAAGGATAATGAGTGGTAATAAAGTGAGTGCTATCAGGAGACCGAGCAAAATAAAGGCTGTACGCCAGCCAAATTGAGTAATGAAGTGTTGAGCTAAGGCCACGACTAAAAAGGACAATCCAAATCCGGAGGTAAATATGCCAAATACCAGCCCTCGTCTTCTGACAAACCAGTGAGCTAATACAGGGACCTGAACGGGAAATCCTACCAAACTGTGCCCAATGGCACCACCTAAGCCAAACAGGAAATAGAAATGTGCTATGGTGTTTATTCTACTGCATAAGGCGGTGGTCAGAGCCAGAATAATTGCTCCGGTTAAAACGACTTTTTTAGGTCCAAATCGATCCACTAAAGTTCCAGCTAAAGGAGCCATTATGCCGTAGACAATCACGTTGACCGAGAAAACACCGGCGGTACTGGCTCTACTCCATCCAAATTGATTCAAAATCACCACATAAAAAACGGAAAAGGAATTACGAATACCCGAAGTTATGGTCATAGCTACAAAGGATAGGGACAAAACAATCCATCCATAAAAGAACAAGGGTTTCTTGTTTACCTCTTTTCCCCTATCCATGTTCTATCCCGATGATTTATCTATGGTAGATTTCTTTGGCCACCTTAGGTGACTTCTTTCCCGTCCTTTATGGCCAGGTGAGGATACTGTATTTCCCAAGAAGGTTTTGTGAGACACTAAAAAAGGTAATAGTTTAGATTTCCTAAAGGTTAAAAGCCAAAAAGAACCTATTGATGATTTTCATCAATAGGTTGAGGTGATTCACAGTAATTACTTTGCTGATCGAGCACAACGGAAGCCCAAGGAGGTGTTGGCATAGTCCGGTGACTTACAGCTTCGATCAGCACAACGCAGAGACTCGATAGAACTACTCCAGTCACCACCACGGACTAGGCGAAAAGATCCCTTCTCGGGTCCGAGAGGATTTTCAGAGGAACTGTCCGCGTAGTAGTCCGCCGCGTACCAATCATGACACCACTCGCAGACATTCCCAGCCATATCATAGAGATTATAATCATTGGAAGGAAAAGAACCCACGATAAGAGTTCCTCTACCGTTTCGAAAATCCGACATTTTGGCAGTAAGATAACCGTGATAGTCCAGGTAATTACATCTTCCCTCGGGATGCTCATCTCCCCAGGGATAGCTTTTTTCCACTAGCTCTCCTCGAGCGGCCTTTTCCCACTCAGCTTCAGTGGGAAGGCGTTTTCCTGCCCAGCCAGCGTAAGCGTTTGCTCCGTACCAAGTGACCATAATAACCGGGTGATTCTCATAACCAGATTTTGGTCGATACTCATGGTATTTGTATTCAATGAGGCAATTCTTGGCCTGAAGATTTAACCAAAGGACTCCTGCTCCTTCGTGAGTCCCCAAGTCATTCAGGAAGGTGCAGAACTGTTCATTGGTTATCTCGTACTGGTCTATGTAGTAGGCATCACATTGAACCTTATGGGGGGGTTTCTCATTATTATTTCCCACATCTGAACCCATAGTGAACTCACCGGCGGGAATTAGAACCATACCAGAGGGAACTGAGGGACCCCTGACTTCCTCTTTGACCACAGCTTCCTCCTCGGGTGGAGGAGCGACACAACCGGATATTACCATTCCTACTCCTACCAGGATACACCAGATTAAAACTGATTTCATTTTTAACATTTTGCTACCTCCGCTGCTCTTATTTTAAGCTTCTCCCGTAACAGATTTTATTACCATTGTTAATTAACTTATGATCTTATTTTGCCGCCTAACCGTCCGTCTTTCTTGAGGTATCATTGCCAAAGTAAACTAACATAAACTTTGTTGTTTGTCAAGCAAATGTTTCCATCTGAGAAAGCAAATTGTTTAGATTAAAAAATATTTTTCCCCTCCGTCAGGCCGGCAGGAAACTTCTTAACCCTATCCTGGTTTACCTGATTCAGGATTAATCCAGGGGAAGATCTCGGTAAGTTAGATTGCAGATTACCGTTGACCGAAGACGGGTCCTCCGGCTGGAGCATCCAGGAGTCTCTTGAGTTCCGCATCTAATTTAGTGAGGGTTAGGGAGAAACCAGCCATTTCCAGAGAAGTAAGATATTCGCCAAGATAGGACTTATAGATGGTGATATGTTGTGGCGAGAGCAGTTGGACTACTTTCCGATAGATAATATAAAGTTCCGAGAGAGGAGTGCCTCCAAAACTGTTAACTAAAACCGCTACTTCATCTCCTGACTTAAACGGTAAATCAGGAATAATGTGATTTACTAAAATGCGGGTAGTCTCGTCAGCCGATTTAAGTTTTATCGTTTTTAGTCCGGGTTCCCCGTGTTCTCCCACTCCCAGTTCCATCTCATCTTCAGCCAGGGTAAATGTAGGCTCACCCGCTGTTGGTACGGTACAAGGGGAAATAGCCACCCCCATAGTTCGAGTATTAGCATTTGTTCGCTGGGCTACCTCTAAAACTTCTTTTAGACTGGCTTTTTCTCCTGCTTTGGCTCCGGCGGTTTTCAACACCATTATTTGACCGGCTACCCCACGTCTATTATCTATTCTTTCTGGTGGAGATGAAGCAACATCGTCGTTGACAATGACTTGTTCAACCCGAATACCTTCCTCTTGAGCCATCTCCATAGCCAGGTCAACGTTCATAATGTCGCCCGAGTAATTACCATAAATACAGATAACGCCCTTACCGCTATTCACTGAGGCAATGGCATCATAGAACTGTTGGGCCGAAGGAGAAGAGAAAATCTCACCAATGGCCACGGCATCTATTAAACCAGAACCAATATAGCCGCTAAAAGTGGGTTCATGGCCCGATCCACCTCCACTTACCAGTCCCACTTTTCCCTGGATGGGTGCCTCTCTCCTTACCACTACTCGAGAAGTGGTAAGGAGACGAAGATGAGGGGTGTGAACCAACAAGAATCCTTCCAGCATCTCGTTGACCACTTGCTCTGGATCATTAATGAACTTCTTCATAAGCAGCTCCTCTGAAAAAATTTAGTATTATCAACGAACTTTTTGGTCTTTTAGAATTGGTAGCCGCGGGCTTTAACCTACGTTT
>AQRW01000121.1 GCA_000402295.1 Candidatus Aerophobus profundus SCGC AAA252-L23 | reverse complement strand
TCGATGGGCAGCGTCTCATATCAAGAGAAGTTGTTAGCCACGTACACAAGGGGGTGATTGCAGATCAGTTTTATGCAGAAAGGCTTTATACTAAGGAAGGTTTAACCAAACTTATGAAAGAAGCGGGCTTCAGTGATATTACTTTTCAGGGAGAGTTTACTCCTAATTCCCGACGAAATCAGGACTTAGGCATGATGGAACGACGTATCATTCTTACAACCAGAGCAAGAAAAGATTGGACACCTATTAAGAGAAAAACGAAAGAAGTAGCGAGAAACGCGGTGGTGATCTTAGGGGACCCGAGGAAGTCCGATCCTTTGAAGCCTTACTTCATTTTTGACGATGACGATTTCTTTACCATTGATCAGTTGAAGACAGCCTTGAGAGAACTGAAAAATTACCGGTTTACCTACCTGGATAATCACAGTACTCTTATTCAAGACTTGAGAAAACTGGTAGGAAAAGGGAACTTGGTCTTTAATCTCTGCGATGAGGGGTACAACAACGACCCCCAAAAAGAACTCCACCTGCCCGCCCTAATGGAAAGCCTGGATATTCTGTACACCGGCGCGGGACCTCAATGTCTTGCTTGCTGCTATGACAAATCCCTGGTACGTGGCATTGCCAAGGAAATGGAAATTCCTGTACCAGAAGCCTTTTTTATCAAGCCGGAAGATGCGGCCTTTGAACTACCGTTTGATTTTCCTGCGATCGTTAAGCCCAATTTTGGCGATGCCAGTTTTGGAATTACCCAAAGAAGTGTGGCCGACAATTTTGAGGGACTTTTGAATTCTATTTCAGAAATACGAGAGAAATTCGGCTATGGCAAACCTATTCTTATCGAAGAATTCCTTACGGGAAAAGACCTTAGCGTGGGGATAATAGGGAATCCCTCTGACTCTTATACAGTTCTGCCTATTATCGAGGAAGATTATTCCATGTTGCCAGCGGAACTCCCCAGAATCTGTGGCTATGAGGCCAAGTGGTGTCCAGACTCACCCTACTGGAAGATCAAATCAGTTACTGCTGAACTACCAGACGAGACGAAGAGACTTATCGTAGAATGGTGCCTAAAACTGTTTGAGAGGTTAGAGTGTCGGGATTATGCCCGTTTTGATTGGAGACTTGACGCTGGAGACAACCCAAAACTTCTTGAGGTGAATCCCAATCCGGGCTGGTGCTGGGATGGACATCTTGCAAAAATGGCAAAAATTGCTGGAATTACGTATGTTGAACTACTGAAGATGATCTTGCAGGCTACTGAACAAAGATTGGGACTTTTGGAGCAGACCACATTTGAGAAAAACCAAACGGAGGCAGTGAAGACATAAAAACCAGGATTGTGGCCAGGAAAGAAGATTTGACTCTTAGGGGAACTCAAAAGATGGCGATATTTCCCTTTTCATTTTGAGCGAAGCCGAAGAAGAGGTAATGTTTGCTAAATAGAACGCGGGAGCAAGGAAGAGTTATTCAGACCTGGGGTAATAAAGCTAGAGTAGAGGTTTTATCTTCCGGGAATGCTTGCTTCGGCTGTCCGGGTATTAGCATTTGCCGGCCAGGGAGTGAAAAAGGAGAAAGATGGCTCGAAGTGGTCAATGAGCCCGGAGCAAAGGTGGGAGACAGAGTTATTATTGAAATGGAGAGAGGCAAGCTCTTCACCGGCATTCTTTTTCTCTTCCTTTTTCCAATAGGGATGTTACTCACCGGAGCAATTCTCGGTGACCTTCTTACTCACCGTCAGGTTTACTCCGCAGTCACGGGCGGTATTTTCCTTGCGGTCTCTTTGGTTACGCTTTATCTGTTCGGTAGAAAAAGCAGGGAAAAAGAAGAGTTTCCGATTCGCCTGGTCAAGATTCTGGATAAATAGAAGAAGTCACTCTACAAAATAAAAACTGCCCGTGATTATCGTTGTCTCCAGAGCTTTAGCTACGGTTGGGGAAATCAAAATTATGGCAAGAGAACACTTGGAAGCGAATTCTTCCTGGGAGTATGATAATGGCTGAAGAGCAAAATAAATAACCAAATGAGTCCTCAGGAGCAAGAAAGGGGCTTAAGATATATTCTTTATGATGGAATGGCATCCCAAGTTATGGTCAGCCTGTCAGGCGGAGCCTTTATGATTGCTTTTGCCTTACTTTTGGGGGCATCTAACTTGACTATTGGGCTCTTAGCCGCTGGGCCTTTTTTGGGAAACATATTTCAGATTCCGGCTGCGCTCGTGATTGAAAGAATTGGAAGACGCAAGCTCATCTCCATTTTGGGGTCTCTTGTTTCCCGAGCCTGGCTGTTAGTCTTTGCCCTGATTCCCCTGGTTTTTAGGCCTTTTGGGATTTATGTGCTCATTATAGGCATTTTTCTCTCTGGAGCTGTTGCTGCTTTCTCTACTTGTGCCTGGAGTTCTTGGATGAGAGACCTGGTACCGGTTGAAACCCGTGGTCGATATTTTTCCAGACGCATGACATTGGGTTTGACTCTGGCAATGCCCATAGTTCTGGTGGCTGGGCGATTTATTGACTTTTGGAAGGTTCGGTTCCCTGCCCAGGCAACTTTTGGCTACTCGGTTCTGTTTCTTATTGCCTTCGGATTTGGTATTGGTAGTATTTTGGCACTGCGAGCGGCCCCAGAACCTCAAATGGGAAAATCCCGTGAAAAAGTTTCTGTCTGGAAAACAATAAAAACACCTTTCAAGGACGAAAATTTCAAGAAGATGTTAAGATTCACTATCCTCTGGGCTATCGCTTTCAATTTTGCCGTCCCTTTTTTTGTCGTCTACATGCTCAAGCGAATACATCTCTCTCTAAGCATGGTGATGATCTTCTCAGTAATCAGCCAGCTTTTTCATGTGCTGTTCCTTCGGATCTGGGGTCCTCTGACAGATAAATTATCCAACAAATCGGTAATGCAAGTGAGTGGGATACTCTTGCTCATTTGTGTCATTGCCTGGCCTTTTACTACTCTCCCGGAAATATATGCGGCTACCTTCCCGCTTCTGGTTCTTATCCACGTCTTTGCGGGAATTGCCATTGCAGGAGTTTCTATCGCCTCCTATAATATCGTCTTGAAATTATCCCCTCCGGCCAATACTACTGCATACCTGGCCGTCAACGGGGCCTTGGTCTCATTGGCTATGGCAGTTGGTCCTATTCTGGGGGGGCTACTTGCCGATATACTGGTTTTTATGGAACTCTCTCTCTCTCACTTTTCGCTGGCTCGCCTCTGAGGGAGGGTGGACAGCTTATTTGTTGAATTTTAAAGGATTGGATTTTCTCTTCTTTGTTGCCTTCATCCTCGGACTTTACGCTCTGCATCGTCTTTCTCTTGTTCAGGAAAAAGGGGAAGTGCCCAAAAAGATGGTCTATCGAGAATTTCTCAGTGAGACTCGAAGGGCAATTAGAAATATCTCCAGCGTGAGCGGTCTATCCCAACTTGTCTATCTTCCCATTGCTCTCTATACTCGTAGAGAACGGCAAAGTAAATAGTTTCAGGAGGTCTTCTTTTGCCTTGACTTGTCTAAATGGAGGCCGGGAGGTTGAGAGGAACAAAGAGGCAACGAAATTGGTGCTTTTTCTTCGCCCAAGATCAGAGAGTCGGCTAATTGAAAAAGCTGAATAATCGAATTAGGAGGTTTATCTAATGGGTGGAATCATCCTGGTAATCGTGGTGGTATTTGCCAACGTTATAGTAAGAAAGGTAGCTGCGGTAGCTCTTAGGCTCACCGGTCTTGATGAGCAAACTGCAAGCTTTCAGGCTCTTTCCGCTCTTACTGGTACAGGCTTCACCACCAGAGAGTCGGAGTGCATAGTCAGTCATCCAATGAGGCGCCGAATAGTCTCTATTCTCATGATAACAGGAAATGCCGGACTGGTAGTAGTAATGGCCGGACTGGTTTCTTCCTTTTTCAACATAACTTCTCTCTGGGCCGTCTTAAGGTTCATCGTTCTCATAATAGCCCTTTACCTGATATTCATAATGGCCACTCACACCGGATTGGCCCGTTTTCTATCTAAGAAAATAGAGGAGAAACTTCGGGAGAAGTTCAAGCTCCGGAAGAGAAGCATCGGGCAGATACTTGATCTTGGGCAAGACTTCGGCATAGCTGAGGTTACCCTGAATGAGGATTCATCTTGCGTGGGAAGGACATTGGCCAATTCTGATTTGGGCAAAGAGAGGATCCTGGTTTTGGCTATTGAACGAGACAAGGAAAAAATTCTGGTGCCCAGAGGAAATCATAAACTTCGGGTGGGAGATAATCTGATTTGCTACGGTAGCTTCATAGAAATGGAAAAGATAGCTTAGATGAGATTAGAAACATACTTTACTTCGGTATAGTCCAAGTTCTGAATGAGTAGGCAGTTCTTGTGGCAAATTGAGAACTGGCAAATTGAAATCTGCAGAACTAAAAGCAGTTATTGTTGCTTGAACTCTTTTCTCATAATTTCCCAGGCCTGGCCGGCGACTTTGCTGTTGGGAAAGTCGCTGATTATTTTCTCCAGAGACTTCTTTGCCAGCTCTCTCTGGTTGAGATACTGATAAAGAACTGCCTGCACCAGAAGTAAATTGGCATTTCTTTCATCACTGGGATTGATCGCCAAACATTCGTCTACCACGGTAATGGCATTGAGAGAGACTTTCTTTAGCATCTCTTCCACTCCCTTGGCCTCGTCAGGAGAAAGCCTGGCCATAGGTTGATTAATCAATATGTAATAGCCCAACTGTTTGGCGTTTAAGATAATCTCATAAGCGCTTTGATAATCTACTCGGGTAGGCATTCCCCCTTTGTTTAATTTATCAGCAACTACTTTAGCTTCTCTCAGAGAATAATTTGCTCGAACCACGGCCGCTCCTCCAGAGACTTTGCTCATTATCACTGGTGCAGAGATTACCTGCTCGTTCAGGCTAACCACCAACTTTCTGCTTATATTCTCGGAGGTTATCTTTTCCAAAAGAGCCGCCGCTTCACTTTTGAAAAGGACTCGGACTCCTATCTCTCCGGCTCTATCTTTCATAAAAATTAGCTCGGCTCTATCAATATCATCCTCGGTTAAAAAAGGGGTTGGCTCCACCAGAATGGTCTTCTCGGAATCTCTGAATCTTAGTGTTAGAGCTTTACCCTCATCAGCCTGGCTTTGCTCCCATTCAAGATAGAATTCAAGACTTATCGACTTGGCCTGGATTGTTTGAACTAACGTGCCCACCAAGAAAACGGTTAAAATTGAAGTAATTAGATATTTCATTCTTTAACTCCTTTTAGTTTTTCTCTAACCAGCTTGAGGTCGTTGATGAAGGTATTTTTCCATCCAGGCCTGTAAATACAGGCAGCCGGGTGAAAGGTAGGAATAAGGTATACGTCTTTTTCATAAAGATATACTTTTCCTCGTAGATCGGCAATTTTCTCCCAGCGGTTTAAAAGGATCTGGGTAGCAAATTTTCCTAGAGTGCAGATGATGCGGGGGTGGATTATCTCAATTTGCTTTTTAAGATAAGGAAGGCAGGCAGAAATTTCTTCCGGTTGGGGATTCCGATTATTGGGGGGGCGGCACTTTAAAATGTTAGCAATATATACCTCTGTTCGGGAAAGGTTATTTATCTTGAAGGACTCCTCCAGTAGTTTCCCGGCTGCTCCCACGAATGGTACTCCTCGCAGATCTTCCTCTCTCCCCGGAGCTTCCCCTACCAACATAAGCTGAGCATTAGAGTTTTCCCCACCAAAGACTAAATTCGTTCGAGTCCGGTAAAGCAGGCATTTTTGGCATTCAAGTGCCCGAGTGGCCAGTTGTTTTAAGAGAGCGGCTTTATCCTGAGTCAAGGTCAGATGGGATGATTCTGGCTTAATCTTCAGCCTTTTCTCCAGGTACTGACGAAAAAGCTTGAGGATTTCCTGGTAAGAAGAAATTAATTCAGTTTGGCTTAAAATCATTGGTTACTATTGCTTTAACGGGGAGACTTCTACCAAAAGAACGAAGATGCCAAGCGGAACAGCTCTCCGAAAAATATGCACCATTTTTTCCTTTATCCAAGGTTGGTTGGGCTAAAAATCACTGCCAGAATAACATAGCATAGCTTCTCTAAAAGTCAATTTGGTATTCGTCTGGAGATTTAATCCTATGTTTCTTCTTTTGAAGGAAGAGAATTAAGGAAGTTCAACATCTCTGCGTTTGTCCAGTTGCGAGGACCTACTACAGCTCCCACGATTCTACCTTCGAAGTCGATGAAGAAGCTGGTAGGAATATACTGGATTTTATAAACTTGTCCCACTTTTCCGCTACCGTCCAGAAGCACAGGAAAAGTGTAGTGGTTGTCCCGAATAAAAGAGGCAACTTTCTGCGGGGATTCGCTTAAATCTACGGCTAAAATAACGAAATGTCTGTCCTTGAATGTATTCCAGATCTCCTGCATCTCCGGCATCTCTGTCCGACAGGGAGGACACCGGGTGGCCCAAAAGTTGAGGAAAACAAAATCCCCCCGATAATCACTTAAACTTACCTCTTGGCCAGCCAAGTTCTTCAAAGAGAAATCGGGAGCTAGTTTCGGAGATGAGACTTTTGATATTTGAAGAGAAGAGAAGAGCTGGTCAAGTTTTTCTTCGGAAAGATCCCTGACTGCTTTCGGGGGAATTGAGGAGAGTACCGGAATAGCTCTGGGAGATTCTCCCCACCAGGGTAGTCTATCTTTGACCACCAGAAAAACGACCACAACAGCCACTCCAATTAGGCCGACAAGTGTCAATCTTCTTCTATTCATCTTAGTTTCCTTTTATATGTGTTATTCCCGAGAGAACAAAAAGCCAAGACCTTGCCCCAGAAGAGAAAATTGGTCAGTCAGAAGCCATATACCCATTACTATCAGAAATAGACCGCTAATATAGGAAATAACTCTCATATGCTTTCTAAGACCAGTTGTATAGCTTAAGAAGAACTCAAGAGCAATAGCAGAGACGAGGAAGGGGATACCTAAACCCAGGGAGTAAACAGATAGTAGAGCTACTCCGGTTCCTACTGAGCCCGAATTACTGGCCAAGATAAGTATGGGGCTCAGGGCATAGCTTACGCAGGGAGTCCACCCGGCAGAGAAGGCTATTCCCACCAGAACGGAGCCGAGATAGCCTGAGGGTCTGTGAGTGAGATGAACTCTCCTTTCCCGCTCAAAGAGAGGTATATTCAAAATTCCCAAGAAGTGTAATCCAAAAAGCACTACAAAAACTCCCCCCACTCTGGCGATCCAAATCTTGTATTGGCCAAAAAGCTGTCCTACCAGAGAGGCGGAGGCTCCCAGAGATATGAAAACCACGGAAAAACCCAGAATAAACATAAGAGAATTGAGAATAGTAACTTTTCTTATAGGAGCTTCCGTGCCGTGATGAAACAATTCGTCAAAGGAGACACCGGTGATAAAAGAAAGATAAGGAGGCAAAACGGGAAGAATACAGGGAGAAAAAAAGGAAATGACTCCTGCTCCTAAGGCACTAAGTAACGCAATTCCCGGGACAACCAATTTACCTTTTCTCCTCTCTTTTACTCAGAAATACTGACAAAATAAGGAAGAGGCTGCTTATATAAGCAGCCTCTTCCCCCGAAATCGGTTATTCAACCGTCAGTTCTTTCCTCTTCTCTTTAGCTTCCTCACTCTTGGGTAAAGTCACCTCGAGAACACCGTTTTTATAGGTGGCCTTGGCCTCACCGGATTTTACCTTTATCGGAAGGGGCATACTTCTCTGCCAGAGGCCATAGGATCTTTCACAGCAGTAGTAATCGTGCCCTTTCTCCTCTTTTTCTCTTTGAATCTTCCCAGAAATACTCACTTCCTCATCAGTGACCGTTACCTTGATATCTTTCTTGTCTACGCCGGGCATTTCCGCTTTCAATACCAGACTGTTCTTCTTATCCATCAGGTCTGTAACTGGAATTCCTCTGAGCTCTTCTATTCTCTCAGCAGGGACTTTGGTCTTGCCTGGAGCCGGAAGTCTACCCAAGACCCCCTTGGGACTTCCCCAGAAATCATCAAACATTTTGCCGATTTCTCTTTCCAACCGCGTAAAATCTCTGAATGGATCCCACAGAGTCATTTTATATACCTCCTAAGTTAGTAATTAGTGGAAATGGTGAATAATTTCGCAAATCTTCACCAGTGCAGAAGTTATCTCCTTATCGGAGAGAGAGTAATAGACAAAGACTGTCTCTTTTTTTCTTTTCACCCAGCCTCGGTATCGCAGCAGGGTCAGGTGTTGAGAGATATTCGTCTGACTAACTCCAATTCTGTGAGAGAGCTCACTGACACACCTTTCCCCTTCTGAGAGCTCGTCAAGAATCCTTATTCTAAGAGGATGGGACAAAACTTTGAGGCACTCAGCCAGTACTTCTGCGTCACTATTATTTGTTGATGCCCTTCCCACACTTATTCACCGTCCCTTTAGATTCGAATATTATTATATTCAAATATAATAAAATGTCAACCCCCTCTTTTTCCAGAAGCAAAGACCGTGAGTCTCTTTAAAGCTTTTAGTTTTTCCGTTCTACCAATTTTAGCCTGAGAAACTGCCCGATTAAGAAAAGATATGGTTTGATCATAAACCTCCCGCTCCACCGGATAGGGATAACCGTCCTTACCTCCGTGAGCAAAGCTATAAGTAGCCGGATCACGAAAACTGGGTCTGGTATGATAAAATAGATCAGCGAGTAAGACCAGAGCCCGGACAGTCTTGGCCCCCACTCCCGGAATTCCTATGAGTTCCTCAAAGCTTTGGGGAGATCTCTCGTAAATCAACCAAAGCCTTTTCTCCAGGTTTTTGGGTCGCACTTGGTTAATCGAGAAGGAATGAGCGAAGGGTAGCTTAAGCTCTCTTATTCCTTCAATTTCCCGGATAAGCAAAGAAGGTTTCTCTTTGGCCAGAAGAGTGGAGATGGACCGGGTCTTTTCGCTTTCCCGGGCCACCATATTTAATCCCTTCACCCGAAGATCGCAACAGATGGCAGAGTGTGGCTCATCAACAAAATTCTCCACTTTCTCTCCTATCCAGTGGTATCGTCGGGCATATCTCAAAGTTTCGTTCATTCCCTGTTGGACCACTGCCCAGTTCCTTTCCCTGTTCTTTGACTGCCTCTTTTAGGGCTCCGCAGACGGTGGTGATAACTCCCGAGGAGTGCCAGTCAAAGCCAAGCAGACAACCTAAGGCTTGGAACCACAAAGGATCAGAGATTTTCCTTAACAGCTTCTCAGCTCCAAATTCAGAGACCATTACCCGGATGATTTCTCCAGCCAGTTGCTTCATACGAGAAAAAAACCAGGCAGGAGCTCTACCGTAGTGCAAAGGCAGATCAGCTACTCCAGTCTTTCTCATGGTACTCCCCACTAAATTGTTCCTACCTGGAGATCTTTTTCTCTGGCCCGGCAATCATAGTAAAATAAAGTAAGAGAGATACCTCCCACCGGGGCAAAAAGAATATCTCCCCAGGAGTTGGTAAGGTAGGAAATAAGCCACCCGATAATTGTAAAAAACAGTACCAGATAAAAGGCCTTCCACCAGACTCCTCTAATAAGTTCCTTGCTTCGGGAAAGGGCTGCTTTTCCCCTACGGCCTTCGATAACTACGATTTGGATTATAAGACAGTAACGGATAGCCAAAAATATTCCCGGAACTACCAAAAGGATGAATCCCAGCAAGATTATTAAACCGGCTATAATGGCGGTAGGAATCATTGCCCCAAACTTCTCTCTCGTTACCTCTTGGAAAGCCTCGCTCACAGTAATATTTCCTCCCATGAGAGTGACGGAAACAGCACGAACCAAAGCCATCCAGCAAACAAGTTCCAGCAGCCATCCAAAAACCATCAGAATTATGGAGGTAAAAACAATTCCCGGGTTAATATCAAAAGGAGAGGGATTCTGAGCAAGAGCTTGTAAAGACAAGGGGTAATCGAATTTCCCCATCAGAGGAGATAAATAAAAATGGGAAACGAGAAGAAAGTAAACGTAGGGAAGAATCATAAAACTCAAGAATTTGAGGGGGCTCTGCCAATAAACCCGAAAAGTCATTTCAATTATCTGAGCTAAAGAGAGAGAACGGGGAAAATGTAATTCATCCAAGATTATTCTCCTGTGAGCAGAGTCATTCGATAAGTTTTTTCAGGTAATTCTGATAAATAACTTCCCAACTGTATCCAGCGATTACCCGCTTGAAAAACGAGACAGTTGGCTGAGAGTCAACAAAATTTAAGATTCTCCGGGCTATGGATGAGAGAGACTCGTCCGGTTCAAAATAGAGAACATTACTTCCCCCAATCTCAGGGAAAGGTCCACTCTCAGCACAGACAACAGGAATTCTGCTGACTCCGGCTTCCAGCAGCGGAAGACCAAATCCTTCATCAGAAGAGGTAATGAGGAGTAGATCAGAAAGGACATAAAAATCTCTGACCTCGGAGAAGTTCAGTTTAAGTCCATACTTCTCTCTTAAGCTCTGGAGGAAAAGGACGTTTTTTTCGATTCCCAACCGGTGGCAGAGGTCAGATAATTCTTGGAAATAATTTTCTGAGTCAGGATTATGAGGATCCGCCGGGCCGGTTATTAGAAACTTACAGCTTTTACCCAAATTCTCTATTTCCTTCACTATCTTTATCCCTAGCTCGTAATTCTTTCTTCTCAAAATACGGGAAGGGAAGAACATCACCAGGTCATCTTTAAGAATTTCCCGATCCCTGACCAGTCTCCAGACAGCAGGAGAGATACCCAGGAAGTTCTGTACGTCGAGACCGTTGGGAACAACCTCAATAGCCTCTGGAAGAACAGCCAAGAGATCAGCTAATTGCCGCTGTCGAAAAGCAGAAATAGTTACATAGCCGAGGCTATTTACCCTTTGTCTCAGTAAACGCCAGGGATATTTTTCTGGATTGAAGATAACCTTAAAATAAGATGGGTTAAGAAAGATGGCATCATGACACCAGGCATAAAACTTGATTTTTCCGTTGAGCTGAGTAATGATCCGACTCAAGGCGCCCGTCAAGGCCAGGTTAAAGGGCATAGTCATCACATTATGGATGAGGCATACTTCCTGGTCTTTCAGGGCTTCTTCGACCCACCGGTAAAGCCTTTTTTCCAAATGGTGGAACCGGGGGGATACCTCTCCTCGACCAAGCTCTTTCCTTATCCGAAGATTTTCCGGATGGGTGGAACTAATCTGGGGGATGAGTCTTATTTCTATTTGTCGGTTATCCTCTTTTCCTTCCCCGGTTATCACCCGTACCTGGTGTCCTTCCCGGGAAAGAGTGAGGGCCTGTCCCCTGATAACTGTTTCTACTCCTCCTGTTACCGGAGGGTAGGAATAGTGAAGAATGGCTACCTTTTTACTCATTTTTCTTTTCTTTGAGAAAGATCATCCTTGAGAAGTCCGTGGTTATCTCCCTGGAGTTTTTTCGGGTGAATCACCTCTATTTGGGCGTTTTCAGGGAGCCAATCCCACAAATTACTCAAGTCAGTGGTTTCCTCAGCCATAGATTTGATAAGAGCGTTGATCACTTTGTGACCCACTATTACAATTCTTCCGTGGAGAGGGACAATTCTTATCTTCCAGAATTCTCTTACTCGGAAAAGCACCTCCACAATTCCCTCTCCTCCTGGGGGGATAACCAAAGAGGGATTTTTCATCCAGCGATCGTAGAGTTCAGGGTAGTATTTCTCGACTTCTGAAATTATCATTCCTTCCCATTTTCCCTGACTTAACTCATTTAGACGTTCATCAAGCTGAACTTGTAAGTGGTGGGGTCGGGCAATTTCCAGAGCCGTCTGATATGCTCGTTTCAGCCGACTGGAAAAAATGTAGTCTATAGTCAGGTTACTCAAGCTCTGGGCAATCTCAGATGCCTGCTTAGTTCCCTCATGATTAAGTGGAATATCCAGACTTCCCTGAACCCTATTTTCACGATTCCAGTCAGTTTCTGCGTGACGAACCAAAATTATTTCTTTCTCTTTTTCCACTTTTCCCAATATTCCTTTATGGTAACCATGGGCGGTCTTTCCACAATATTGAACTCATCTCTTCTCAGACGTATTCTTCCTCCCCTCAGTTTTACCTGATGGTAAGTTTTTTCTATATTCTTGTTGGCAGAGATAATCTCCTGTTCCTTGAGGCGAGTCAGAACACTGTGAAGTATGACAAAGGACATTCTACTCAATTCATCTATTCGCCGATTTCGGTGAATTCTCCTGTCCAGGTCTACCTGAGCCAGGGAGTCCAATCCACTTGCTTCTCTTTGGAAACACTTGGCACAAGGTCTAATATTTTGTCTTTCGGCCCATAAAAAGTAACTTTAAAGAAATCTCCTGGCTGAGATAAAATAGGGAGCTTTAGACCATGTTCTTTCATTGAATTCTTCATCCTAATGATACCTGTACCATAACGTTCCATATCTTTTGTCTCATGAAAGATACTACAAATCTTATCATTTCTTGTTTCATGCACTCCTTCAAGATTTCTGATATCTAATCCGGGCAAAAGACCTCCTGGGTTATCTACTTCAACACGGTCATCAAATATGGATATCTTGATAGGTGCTCCTGCACGGTTATAGTCACGATGGGCAATGGCGTTAATTACTGCTTCTCTGACTGCCTCAAAAGGATACTCCGGGATATCTATCCTCTTAAACTCCACTATTTTGTTAGCCAAGCGGGTATTTCTTTTAAAGAATACTTCCACTTCGTCTAACATTTTATAGATAGGCCCCGTTATCTCCTTAGAATCTATAAACTCTATGCGCGTTGGGCCCTTAAAACGAGCAATTCTTATCTCACTCTGGGGAATATATTCCTGAGGATTCTTGCCAAAGAAAAGAATAGCAGTGTTAATCGGCTTCCATTCCCCATCTTGCTCTTTTACAATCTTTAAGGTCTTTATCAAAAATTCTCTTACAGAAATCTTTGGTATATTGACTCTAAGTTTTATAGCTCTGTTCTTTAAGAAATTTTTGACCTCTTCCTCATCTATATCGCTATAGTCGGCCTCTCGACAGATGAGGTGATCAAACGGCATCTTGCTAATTATTCCTTGGTCATCCAGACAAGTAATGAGACTGTTAAGGACTTGATTCTTTAGTTCTCCGGTAGTCGTAAAACGCTTGTAGATATAGTCTTCTTTGATAGCCCTAATCAGTTTCTGAATGTTCTTGTCTCTTTTTGAGTCATTTCCACCTTTTATATAAAACAGAAACTCTTTTTGTCTTTTGGATTTTAGAAAACGCCTAAATTCCCTCTCAGTGGCTGAAAGACCGTCTTTACCTTTGGTACCATATTCATTACCAACTATCCCGATATAGATATTGCTATCATCCACTTCCTTGAGATAAGTAAAGACAGGAGACCTTCCCGTCGCAGGCAACTCTTCAAAAATAAAGACATCAAAAAACTTCCTTACTACAGCAGTGCTCAAAATAACCTCTTTTACCGCCAGGCGTTCTTCTTTAAGTTCTTTCTGATTACCGCTGACAAACACTTTAAATTTCTTAATCATCCTCACCTTCTCATATTTATCCAAGCATCTAAGCAAATAATCCTTCCCAGAAACCAGTGCTCATTTTGTCAAATGTCAATACTCAACTCCACTTTTTCCTTGACTTAACCCCACGAAATTCAATTTGAATTCAGATAAAATCGCTACATAATGTGTCTAATGAAAAAATTTCTGAATACCATTCTGACGATTGTTGGAATATTAAATTCGCCCTTATAATCTATCAAAAGCGCGTAAATAATCATCTACACCTTTCCATTCAAAGTCTATTAGCCTGTCAAGGGTTTCAAGAGCCCTTTCTTCCTGTTCAGGGTAACACTCAAGAATAGTGTTAACTATATTTAATGGGGCCTTAGAATGGCTGGCTGGAATATAATCTACTATGCTACGAAAATCTTCTCCTACATTCAATAATATTTCTTCTAACATCTCAAAAACCCTCAACGGATTGACCAAGAGACATTTTTCTAAATATTCAAATATATGATACAAAGCCTTTCCTCTGATTTTTGGTTTAGCTAATATCTTCTTTATTATAGGAATAAATTTGCCTAAATCTTCTATTTGTGCCTGCATAAACAGTATGCTTACTCTGCCCGCTAAGGGCTCCTCTCGGTCAAGAAGTCTATCTACAATTTCAAGACATAAATCCACATTTTCTTTAAATCTTACTTGATTAGCAAGCAAATCAAAACTTTCTTCTTTGCCTCTCTGTATAAGCTGAGGATCAGTTAATATAGATAATAAATCTTCCTCTTTTGGATATATTCTTCTTAAATAATAAATCGGCATTAGGACTGCGTATGCCTCACCTAACGGCCCTTCTTTTTTACTTTCCATCTCTGAAAGAATTTCTTTCAAATCGCCAAATTTATCTTTAGGCACATACCGCAAAAAACCTGGTATAGTTTCAGCATATTTTTCAGAGCCTTTTTTAAATGCATTGACAAAAAGACTAATACATTTATCCCACCCTAAACTTCTAAGTCCCAATGGCAAGAAATAAACTAAGGCTGCACGAACAGATATTGTTTTATCCTCCGAAAGAATTCTAAGACTGTTATATAGATCTTCATCAGTAAATCTTAGTGTAAGCTTTAAGATTACCTCTATGATGCTTCCTCTTGTAGTATTAATTCCTTCTGTTAGTGCATCGTTGGAATAACCCTGCTTTCTCGAATCAAAAAATCTATCTTTGTCTGGGTCTTTAGCATTAACCAACCCAATGATTGCTGGTTTAAGTAATTTATATTGGTTCTCTGTAATACGCTCTACAATAATCTTTATTAAGAATCTCACTATCTCAAGTTGTAATCTATTTCGCTC
>AQRW01000120.1 GCA_000402295.1 Candidatus Aerophobus profundus SCGC AAA252-L23 | reverse complement strand
ATGGGAAATCTGTTTACCGGAACACTGGGAAATGTACTTACCGAAGGGGTGGGAAAAGTACTTACCGAACTACTGGGAAAAGTCCTTGACATTTACAACATTCTTGTGTTCATGTTCATACCTATTCACAACCATTTTCTCTCCAGCGGTTGCGTGTAACGTTCCCGGCACATACGGAGTGTGCAATCGAAGGGAGAACATTGAACAAACCAGTGTTGTATGCCGTGTTAGGCAACGTTTGGAAATCACCTCTTTCTTGGCCCAAATCTCACTTTTCCCTTTCGGAGAAGGCGAATTAATGGACGCCAGCGGTTCCTCCGACGCAATGTTGTGGTTACTTCTCCCATTACTCGAGTACCACTGACAATAGTGACATCCTCCCCGCCCACAAGGGGCGGGGCATCCTAAAAGGGCAAGAATTAGGGGGTGGAACCCCCTAATAGCCCCTGCCATTCATCCCCACCCCCAAGGGGTGGGGTTTTCTGGCAATTTTTATAACTTTTCTTCTTGCATACTCAGTCTGCCCAAACGAGAGATTTCGCCGGACACCAAGTAGATCAATAAAGACTATGTGCCTCTTTCCTTCAGTCATGGTTGTTTCCAAATTTCGCCTAACGTTCCCAGCATATACGGCGTTGCGACCGTAGGAAGCAATGTCCCGAAGGGCGAGAGCGTAAGCCCGCAGCGTATATGCTGTGTTATACGATGCCAGCCGATATCTCTGCTTATTCTATTTACCATTGAAATCTTTTCCTAGATACTTCTCAACAAATTCACTCGCAACTTCAATGAATAATTTTGCGTCAGGTATCTTTGGCTCTGCTAATTCATGAACAGTCTTATTTCTGAGATTTACGCATTCCCGAATTTTAGGAACGTCACTTTTTGAAACGACACCTAATTTTGATAGATAGTTAAGCATTTGACCCATTGAGAAACGCTCAGGCCGGCGTCCACGCAAAAGATCAGCAATTATAGCTTCATTTCGGTAAGCCAACTCTCTGAGAGCATATTCAAAATAAATACTCGTTTCAACTATTGCTGCCCTAACATTCCCTTGTTGTAGAAGTGTTTCGGCTTCAACAAGCCTACCCTTACCCAAAATTTCCCGAATTGTGCTCACTAAATTTTCCCTTGCCCATTTTATTTTCTCCCTGTCATATATGACAACTCGAAGGGCTCTCAAATCAAAAGGAATCTGTTCTACACTCTGCGACAGTAATATTGTTGGCTTGCCAAGTGTGTGAGCAATACCCACCTCATAAAGTACGTTTGGATTTTTACCAGTAACATCGGCGATACAAATTATAGATTGGTGGATAGCAGCTTTAATCTGCTCAGTTATGACTCCAGGTGAGTAAATATCATCAGCACGTAGAACTTTTAGACCAGAAGTTTCGCCAGCGGGCTTAATCAATTGGCGATATACTATTTCGTATTCGGGACTGAATGGCATAATTACAAAGCACAAACTGGACGAACTTGCCAAAAGCGAGGCACTGTCTTCCACTTTAAATGATTTCAGCAAGGTATCTTTTCCCAGAGGTTCAAAAACTTCTGGTCGAAGTTCGCGTATTCGGGTAGCTTCATGGGTTTCCGTATACATTTGTATGTCCTGAAAAAATTCAATCAGGGCATCAGCTCTAGATTTCTTTCCGCTTGTCTTAAGATTTATCGGATGTAAGTTTAATTGAAGCATTTTTTCAGTATCCAAAGTGCTTGCATCAAATTGAACTATGTAAGCCATTCTTTCAAACTTACCTAAACGAGAACGGATAACTTCCTTTATATGTTGGAAGTTAGGATCAGAAAGACTATATCCTAGAAACAATCCTGTTCGAGTAATGAGCATGGCGGACAAGTGTGTAGCTACAACAGGATAATCTTTAAGATATCGGTTGAAATCCTCTTCTGTAACAATAATATGCTCTTCATGTCTTAAGTCACCGTGCATTTTTACGATGCTTGTAGTTAAAGGTCCTCCATGGAATGGCATTTGACGTTCCCCCACAAGCGATCTAAAGGGTTTTTTGATTTCTTGATATGCAGCCTCAAGAAGTAAATCGAAGTTAGTAGTATAGACGGTCTCAAATGAAAGAGAAGCAAAATTACGGTGTACATCTCCCGGTTCGATCTTGTCAGCATGAAGGGCACGGCGAATTGATTCGATTAGCTGGACACGTCCAAAGCGGCGCTCATAGAGTGAAGCAATTTTCGGTGGAGCTAACTTTGGATCTATATCTGTTTCGTTAGCCCACGTTTCCGCAAGTCCACTCCAATCAGGCATCTTTAAACCAGCGGGAGAGCGACAATTGAGTGAAAATCCAGCGCCAATAAAAGGTAAACATTTACCCAGTTTGATATCATCAAGCAATGGTTTAGGAATCTTCATATGCATCCCTCAAACATTCTTTTCGGCTGGTTTCGTATAACGTTTCCGGTGTAATAGAAGTTTGGCAAAGCCGAATTTGGATGGAGCGAAACGGAGTCTTTTACACTGTGTTATATGAAGTAACGGTTTCGTTCTTTTCCCGACCATTTGATCCTCTGACTCTTATATTCCTTCATCTTTTCCCGATGAAAAATATGCTCTTCTGGCTGTTCTATAATATATTTAAATCCTTCGCATCCTTGCCAAAAGCTTTTTCAAAAAATGCTTGTTTAGGTCCTACTACACCATGAGTAGCATGTAAAATACATTGAATTCCTCTCAGTTGGGTTTTAGTCCAGTGAGATGTATCTATATACTTTCGATCTTTGGCGTTTAAGGGCACGAATTTCATTGGAAAAGAAAAAATGCTTAAACCCCCTACTACAGGTCAATTCAAGGAACAATATCATCTCGCCGTGATACATCAAACTGACCGCGAATCGCCCAACGACTTCGCCAGTTCGTGAGCCCAAGCATAATAACGTTGAATTCTTTGTCTATGAACTGCATAATCTACAGGAGCATGATGCGCGTCATCTGTGGTCTTAAACGTCTGCGAAATTCGATCCACTAAACTGGTCTCGACTCCGCATTCTACCAACATTTTCCTCACTTTTGTTGAGTTCAGATCATGGGGCTTTTTCCGAACCCCCTTGATCCCGAAATAGAGCTCGGATGCAAGTTCCGCATTAACAATACGGATCTCTTCCTCCGCTTGCTGAAGTCTGACGCTGGTAGCAGTCTGATCCTTGACAATCGCATCTACTTCTTTTAGCCGCTCTATCCACCTAACCCAGGGGATTTCCGCAATATGAGGTCCGGTTTCTGTATATCCCGTGATTTCATAGAAGCGGCCGTTGATTGTGCGACAGCCACTACGTACCAAGTCAATCCATTTTTGGTTGTGCGACATCAGGATCAGTTGCTTTCCACGTTCAACCAATTTTCGGATTATCTCAATAAATTGGATCTCGTGTTCAGCATCCCATGATTGTATTGGGTCGTCGATAATTAAGAAGTCAAACGGAGATTCGCCCTTGAGATTTGTAGCAATACTCACACACAAACCTAAGGCATTCAATTTTGATTCGCTGAGGGAGGAGACAGCACTCACCAATTCTTTGTCATAGGACCTGGCTTTGATCTGCACACGACGAGCCTTTAGTTCTCCTTTCTTTGTGCGCTCCATATCAAATCCGTCAAAGTGAACATCGGGATCACCTATTGTTTTGATCTGTCTGTACCATTCCATGACCTCGGAGGTGAGCTCACCCGAGATTGCTTCAAACACCCTGCTTGCAACATATTGGTCGACTGATTTCCGAAGATCTTTGAGACTATCGAGTATCCCTTTTATTTTAAACTTCTTCTCGACATTGCGCTGCTGCTCAGAAAGATCGATGAGCACACTAATGTCTTCAGTTCCTGCTAAAGTATCCAATTCGTGTTTCAGAATTTGAGCCGCTTCAGACATAGCAGATACTTTTTCTGTAATGGTTCGGACGTAAGAGCAGGCATCAGAAATGTACTGTATCAAGGTTTCTCCGAGAATCTTCATAAGAGCAGCGTCCTGTTTCGACTCAGTTACTGATGTCTCGACCTTGGCCAATGCCTCAAGGACTTTCCTGTAAGATATTTCTATATTATTCTTAGCGGTTGTGAGTTCCGATATGGTGGTTTCAACTGCATTGAAATGTGTTTGATGCTTTGGCACGAGGATCGTCTTAAGCTTCTCCAAGGTAGATCCCAATGCCAAAAACTGTGCCGATTTGTCCTTATGGCGACCCTGGTAAGCAGCGAGTCGTGACTTCAATTCTGTTAAAAGCCTCATAACCTCGGTACGCTGATTCTGTAATACCTCATTGTGCTTCCTTTCAGTAGCAAGGTTTACATGCTCATCATGTATATGCTTCGCCAGTGTATCATTAATCGACTGGCCGCAAAATGGGCATTTTTCTGGAGTCTCATCCAACAGCTTGATACCCAGGTCAAAGAATTCTGCTCGCTGGAAAATATGTTGGACAGTGGCCAACATAAGCAGTTCTGTGTACTTTTTGACAAACGAATCTACAATACAATCGAGGAAAAACTTGTCATTCTCGGCATTAGCATGTTTTTCTTCCTCAGAGTAGCCTGGGAGTACAATGCGGCCCTGGAAAATCTTAGCAACAGCATCTTCTCGAATCTTCAAGAGCTGTGAAAGGACAGACCCGTCCTCTGTCTCTGGAGGAACTCGCCGCCTACATTCGGATGTGACCGCTTTGTAGGCCTCTGCCAAGCCAGTTACCCCTTTCTTGAAAGCCTTCTCAATTGCAGCCAAAGAGGGTTGGCTTGCAAGACGAGCTTCAATGGCAGAGATGTTCTTCAAGAGCTGGTTAACCTTAGCAGGGATGCAAGCATCCGGCTTTGTGCAGAGTGACACAACATTTCGCTGAAACAGATCGAGCTCGTCTAACCCAAGCAGATGGGCGAACCCTTGAAATCGTTTGTCAGGTCTCACCAGAAGAAGATACTTAAGAGCATGCTGAAGAATAAAAGGTCTGGGAACTTTTGAGATATCCTGGACTAACGGCCAACTCTCAACCTCTTGCCCGTTAACAAATCTTTGGATAATTTCGTCCTCGGCCAGATCCCCACGAAACTCGGTTTCATTACCATTATCATCCATGAAGGTCGCTTTCACGAAAGGAGTCAATGACTCTGACAGGTGGCGGTTACGATACGATCCCTTGTATTCTGGTTTCGAATCGGCCTTCTCAACCTTGGATGTTATCCCATATAGAAGCCACTCGAATGCTTCTGAGATGCTGGTTTTACCATAGCTATTTGGCGCATAAATCAGGGTAAGGCGGTCATGAAAGTCGATATTGCGCTCTTCATTAAATCCCCGAAAGCCTTGAACGGTTATATTCTTAATCTTCACGGTACAAAACCTCCATGAGTATCTTTCCCAGCTCAGATTCCATCAACTCTACAGGGTCATTACCTCGATACGCTTGAATTAGCCGTTTGTGAACAGGATCTGAAAGCTCCGCTAACAATTCGTCAAGGTATTCCTGACAAGAGGAATGTTGTGAAGTTCCTTTATTGCTCATATTTGATCTCCTCGCTACATTTCGTAATGGTCATGTCATCTAGCATTGCCAATCTTTGCGAAGTGTAGAGCATTTGGGCGAACAAAGGGGTCGCAGAGCCCGTCTTAGACAAAGTCGCGCTTCCACTCTCCCCGATGATCAGCACGAAGGAGAAATTATGAATTCCTCGCTCATCGCTTCTGAGATAGTATGCGATCTATTTGGCGAAGCCATTCCCTTATTACCGTCTTCCTAGACTTATGTTTGGCGAGTTTCAGTGCCTTCTTTAAATGCGGTTGAGCCTCCAATTCTTTCCCAAGTTCCATGAGGGCCACGCCTAAAGCGTAGTCAGCGTTAGGATGCTGGGGATGCTGATCAGAGATGGTTCCAAAGTATGAGAGGGCTTCCTTATCATGCTCCCGTATCAGCTTTCGGGCTGCTTGTAGGTGCGGATAGTCTAACGCTAAACGAAGTGCTTGATCAATACGGCGGATTTTTCGATAGACAACTATCGCAGCCTGGATGGGCACCTCGGGATGGTATTTTTTAGCTAAATACCACTCAAGAATGTCATCGGCCGATTTGCTTGAGAGGTCCTTACTAAATAGTGTGCTGTAGGTGACAACGTCAGGCTGGATGCCCTCTGCGACCATTTTGTCCACCCAGGGTTTAGCTGTATCATAATCCGGAGCCTTATTGATGAGTGTGTTGTAGGTGACAACGTTAGGGCTTAGCCCGACGGCTCGGATGCTCTTCAGGACCTCAAGTACCCTCGAATAGTCGAGAAGGCTGGCCATAAGTCGATTCCAACTGCGCAAGATTCGTTGGAGGGCTTCTTCTTCAGCGACCCCCAGTCTACTGGCTTCATTTCCTAGACGTTCTGAAACCTGTTGAGCAACTATTGCGGCCTCTTTCACTTTTCCGATAATGCTAAGAGTGTAAACAAAATATTCGGGAACTTCTGAGCCTGCAGCTACCTCGGGCCTTAGTTCCCCTGAAACATACAGTGTAAAGACCTCCTCCATCTTTTTAGGCTGATACTCTAGAGGACGTTGCTTGATATCTGTGAGCATAATATTAAAGTCTCGAAAGACGTGGTAGCGAACGGGCTCGTCGAGAAGTATCTCGTTGGGAAAACAACATCCAGATGCACGCACCGCCCTTCGAGCACTGTCACCTACCCAATCTTTGCGCCCGTCTGGCAGTTCAACACGTATATCTCGGCCAGAGCAGACAGCCATCACCAGTGAACTTTATCAAAACATCAAGTAATTCGAGCTTTTCGAGATGAGGTTTGATTTGTTCCACTAAGGATCTATTGAAGCGATCCAGCATTGAGGTAGAGATTTCCAGCCCGGCTTCTGTTGAACCAATCAGATCTATGCAAAGGCAATAGACAAGGCGCACCTGGTGATTCTCCCGGCTATGGTATTTTACCCGAATCTTCGCATTTTTCTTCATTTCTGTAATAATTGGGCGCAATTTCATCTAACGTCCCCGGGCTATACGAAGTCGGCGATAGCCGATTTGGGTGAATGGAGTGAGCCGTATAGTCCGTGTTAGGCAACATTATGCCTCTTTTTCTTCTCACAAACCAATCATTGTACTGATCAACTATTTTCCTTTCCGGTTGTCTTCTCAATGAACGCTGCAAGTGTTCCCATATGCTTCGGGGAGTAAAAAAGTTCTCTTTCTTTTCCTGCTACGTTTATTTTTACTACGTAGAAATCTCCATTTCTTTCATCGACCTCCTCAGGAGCTATTTCGTTATTTGAAACCTTTTTAGCGACTTCCAAAATATTCTTTAAATCTCTTCCGTATTTCATTAAGGTGTGGCAATTTGGACATAAACATAACACATTGAACTCATTATTCGTCCACCAGTTTTTAGCACGTGTTTCAAATAATCTGAAAGTCTCAAAATGCGGTCTTCTATTGCTACCTATATCTAATACCGTATTGCATACTTGACAATGTCCCTTATATTGTTCAAACAAAAATTCCCTTGGATCTGTAGCATTAGTTTCAACTATCCCTGTGTGAATACTGAATTTTGTTTTTGTGCTTATTTGCGGGTTCTTTAATCTTTTAAGTAAGTCATTACCATATGCTTTGCGAAAACCTTCTTCTTCATCAGGATGGATACCGGTCCAAATCTTTATATCTGAATCATCTCTACGGCCTGTTCCAACTTTGACCAATGAAGCCTGAAATTCACTATAAATTTCAGGGGGAGATGCATCTTTGTTTATCGTGGCTTCTTCTTCCATCGATTTTACAAAATCCGAGAATTTCTTAAAGAATTCTTCAGACGCACATTTTATCTTTTCATACAAATATTTTCTTTCGTGTGGAAGTTGGTCTATTAATTCTTGTTCCACGTCCCTCTTAAATTTAAGTTTCTCGGCGATATATCCCGCTTCTAAACCACCTTTGTCAAACCTATCGGAAAGGTCGGACACCAGAAGGTCGAAAGGTTTGTGAAACTGTCCATCCTTACCCGGTAGCCAAGGATAACTATACAATAATTTTCCCATTTTTGAAAATTTTTCCTCTGTCCCTGAATATGCGTAACCCTTTCGTGAAGAGCTTTCCACTGTTCCGTATATCTTTTCATAATGTTCCTTCAAAATTTTCCAGATAATTATGGCTCTTTCTAAGTTTATATTCCTCAACGCATATTCCAAACCTTCAATCTCACAATCGGGATCAAAACCATTTAGTCCTCTCACATGCCGTCCATGATAATCAACAAGAGTTACATTTCTATCATAGTCTATTTCCATATAGTTCACATGTACTTTGGTTTTACATCCTAATTCTTCAAGAATAGATACATCAATAAAAATATACCTTTCATCCAAAAAATAGATTTTCTCGTTTCCTTCAAAATAAAGCTCAATATCCTTTCTGCCGGTATACTTTTCAGTTAGATAAATCTTGGTTGGTTTTACCCAATATAGATCTTTTTCAACACCTCGATATGCCACTAAAATTGGAACATTTTTGACCTCGTCAATCAAATCACTTTTTCGTTCTCCTGAGATATCTTTTAAAACTTGGGTAATTTTTTCGATATCTTTTATATTTTCTTCAGCCTTCACGTTGATTTTATCCTGTCGGTACTTAGGTAAAACGAATTCTCCAATTTCAGCGACTTTGTCAGGTTCCTTTAGCCCGAGTTCTTCTAAAAACTGTTTTGCATTTTTGCCCTCCAATGAAGTCTTTTTCACAGTTTTGAATAACGATTCACTTTTAGTAGGAAGATATACGAGAGGATTACCACTACTATCGAACGGTTTTGTATGTGAATTGTCTAATAAACGAATAATTGGCTTTGAACGAAGGGGGCCCTCTTTATCCCGATATGAATTGCCCCCCTTTTTCCACAATGCTTTTTGATCCAATAGAAAGCCATAAAACTGCTTTACCCAATCATCATTCTGCTCCTTCATAAATCCCTCAGTGATCTTTCTGGCAAATTTGTCTGGGTCTATTTCAGGTATTTTGAGTTCTCCCATTAAATAATTTCTTAACTCGGGAGTTTTTTTATTCGTAATATTTTTATCTAGCCATTTGGCATTCTCTTTCCCAAACAAGAAACTAAGTTGCTTAGATGATAGAAGATTTCGTAATGGTTCGCCATCAGCAAGTAGTGCCTTTTTGCTAGTAACATATTTTCCATCGCCGGAGGGCAATAACGTTTCACTTCCAGATAATTTTTCTTTAACTGCATTGTATATGGGCCTAAAAATCGTTTCTTCTGGAAAATCCTCTTCCCATAAAGGCATAGTATTTAAAAAACTTATATCAAGTAGATTCATTTCTTTTATCTTAGAAATGCTTTCTGCTACAAGGGTGACAGTTTTTCCTATTAATTCCTTATTCCAATCATCCGTATAGGGAATATTGTCTCTTGCAGAAGTTGTACGATAAGGTCCCTGAATGAGAAACTTAAGATGGGTTTCTTTTTCGGTGGGAAAGAAAACAACCAATTCGGTATTACGTGCTGATACAATTTTATCTTTACCCGTTTTGGTATCCTTCCTCAACAAATAGCCAACTTCTATCTTTATCTGCCCACTTTCAAGGTATCTATGAAAGACTAACCACTCTTCGTCTTCTTCAGAACCATCAACTTTGGACAAAAGATAGATTCGTCTAGCATTATCATTAAGCCTTTTCGATTCTCGCAAGTAAATTCCTGAAGATTCCTGTATACTCCACTTAATCTCTTCTATATTTTTGAGAAATAGAAGCGTTCTCTTGTCAAGATTTTTCAAACAGTTCCCTATGGCTGAGAAAGCTACATTTGGGGATATCTCGTCGTGATTAAACGGAATTACAAACAAAGTCTCTTCGGGTACTACATCTTCCCTCTTTGGTATCGCAAATGGTTGGACATAATTTTTTATACAAAAAGATTTCTCTCCACTATACACTTGAGAGGATTTTGTATATGCATACACAGATTTGAACCCTATACCAAACTTGCCAATTTGTGAGAAATCTTCACCCTTAGTTCCCTCCACAAGTCCACAAATTCCCTTAACATCATTTTCATTAAATTCTATCCCATTATGGCGGACTTCCAAATGGTCTGAGAACAATTGAATGCTCACGGAAAATTCTCGCGTTGCTCCCTTTTTTTTGGCCCTTTCACAAGCGTCTTCAGAATTTTGTAGCAATTCATAAATAAAGTGTGTCTTGTCACTGTATAGATTAGATAGGAGAACCGGACCATACCTATTTATATCTGTTCCATACTTCTTAATGTTGTCTTCCGTGATTCGATCATAGATATTACCCATATTTACTACTCCTATCTTCATAGACTTTAAGATAAATAGCTGCCTCCAAATTAAAATCGATGGTCAAACTTTGACGTTTTTGAAGCTCATCGATTTTCGATCCTAAACGTGTTTTTTCTTTTTCTATGCGAGCTTTTGTTAATCGAAGATAATTTTCATCGGGTTCTTTGCTTTCTTCTGCGCGCCTTTTTTTGTGATTTTCTATTTGTTCTTCAAGTTTTTTGATTTTGATATCACTTGACCTCTTTAAAGCAGCGATTGTGCTTTCAACCCTGTAACGATTTTCTTCTGCAGTTATCATCCTCTTTTTTTCCAGTAGCTGTTCAAGATATTCTCTGGCAATATCAAAATAGAAATTTGGATCTATGTCCTCAAGAGAGGAGTAATAATTGAACCCTTTGGCACTGGCTAAAAGACGAGGTAGGTTCTCAACCGGGCACTCAAATATTGATTTTGTTGCAATATTCACAGGAATACTCAAGAACTCGATTTCTGTTCTGAAGCCTTCTATTCTCACCTCAAATAGATACACCAAGTATTCGCCTTCGGGCATGGCAATTTCTGATGAATTCAAAGCAAATTTAAATGTTTTCAATATAGCATTTTTCTGCTCTAATATGTAAATAAGAAATTTCGTCCAGTAGCCCGTAGGCGAAAGAAATGCATGATCTCTATTTTTGTTTGCGATACTCCCATCAAAAACCACTTTTGTTTGTTTTTTTGGTAACAACAAAGGTTGTAATTCGCTGTATCCCCCCCTCATTTCCGGGTCGACGCAGAAATTGTTCTATTTTAGAAATGATATCAACCGACAAAGAAATCTTACCACAGTTTGTTTTTGTTAGAGTGAATTCACAACCTTTCCATTTGTTTGAACAATATTCAGTCAATTGAATAGCATCCCCTGGGCTGACGAATTCACCTTTCGTTATGTTATTAATTGGCTGAATGAGATAATCATCCCCAAGCAATTCTTGACGATGCTTTTCAAAGTTTTCCATCTCAATTTTTGCCTCTTCTACAGCTCTTTCAATCCGCCGTGATAATTCTTCTTTTTGCTCATCAGTTAAAGCCCCTGCAATTATCGCAGTTTGCATATTAGAAAGTTCTTTTCCTAATATAGGCTCTAAAGATCCAATACCGTCTTCAACCAAACGAATTCGCCTATATAACCGGTCGTAGATTTCTTCGTCCACGGTCCCCTTAATAAATAAGTTTCCAACAATGATTTTATCTGCCTCTTGTCCAAATCTATCTATACGCCCTATCCTTTGTTCTATTCTCATAGGATTATATGGGAGGTCATAATTAATGATTGCATGACAATACTGGAAATCTAACCCCTCTCCTCCAACTTCACTTGAAAGGAGAATTTCATACTTTCTTCTTTCAAAAGCATCCATTATTTCGTATCTCCCCAGCTCTTTTTGAGTTCTTTGTAACGGGACGTCTCCGTAAATAAGCCCAACAGAAAAACCATCTTCTTGTAGTCTCCGTTTTAAATACTTGAGGGTTCTAACGAAAAAAGAAAACACTATTATCTGGGAAGTTTCGGGATTTTCCAATATTTTCTTAAGCAATTGCATAAATCGGTCATATTTACTATCAACTTTCTCAAGATTTTCTGCTTCAATCATTAATCTTGAGAATTCTTGTTTTAGCTCAGGATCAAGTTCAATTGTACTCAATTGACTATCATCTTCTGACTCTTCAGAAACATTACTTTCATCTATTACGATACAATTTTGTTCAATACACCATTTGAGATATTCTCTCATGGCAGGAATACAACTACTTACCATTCTACGGGGCATATTGACAATAAATCCTAATGCTCGGGGATCACCTCCTTTACTGAGATAGTGATTTTTCACTGCCTCTATTACATCATCGTGGAATTTCATTTCCTCTCTGGTTAATTGAATGGGGCATTCCCACGCCTCTCGTTGTACCTGGTGTTCCAATGCTTCACGTTTTCGAGTGCGGGTAAAAGAATAATATAGCGGGCTGAGGGAAATAAATAAGCGTTCATATCTTGCCGCTTCTTCAGAAGAAAAGGGAGTTTTATTATTCAGCCTTTTGGAGAATTCTTTAATTGCAAAATGTGAAGAAACTGCTTTGCCAAATGGCCCCTTCGTAAGATCTTCCAATTGTTCATTGATTTCATCAAAGACATCAGGTGTTTGCCTCGCAATAAGACTTCTTATCCTATTTAGCATGATGATAGGGCTTTGCAAAGTTTCAAAAGCCGTAATATCTGGAAATATGGCTGGATTTAAAATGTGCATTTGATTAAATAAATCTTCATTTCTGAGATTAAGAGGTGTAGCTGAAAGCATCGACATCCTATCGGTCATATCACTAAGTAGATTCCCCAATTCATTGCTATCCGTTTCGGGATTTCTCATATGATGGGCCTCATCAATTACGACCATTCCAAAAAATGGAGAGTCTCGTTTGGCATCAAGTTCCCTAAGCATTTTCATATGTTCTTCTCTGCGGATAAGTTGCAATCCGACTACAGAAAACATATATCCTTGTGGGAAAACACCTTCACGTAAAGCAGTTTTTAACGTATACTCAAGTGTTTTTCCATCGTGAAGATGAAAGTTTAAGCGGAAGCGCTCTTTCATTTCCTTAACCCATTTCGGACCTAGGGAATGCGGACAGATAACAAGAATTGGTGTGTTGTAGTCTAAATGTCCTCTTGCGATTAATTCCGTCAATATAATACCGGTTTCGATTGTTTTTCCTACACCAACCTCGTCAGCAATATAAAGTCTTTCCTGAGAACTGGAAGACAAAAATCTCAATAAAGGCTTAAACTGATGTGGATTAAAAATAGTTTTACTTCCTAAATAACTATATAAATTGCTCTCTAATGGTTTTGCAAGTCGGAACCAAGTCTGAAAAAGTCTGTAATCAATATGATTACCAAAATTGCCTGCCACAATATCTTCGAGCAGGTTTTCTTCTATATCTAAAACAGGTTCCAAAAACCGTTCTAGGATTGTGCGAGTTTTTCCATCAATAGTTACTCTATAAGAGTAACTTCTCGAACCTTTTATTACTTTGTTTATTGTTCCTATTTTGCCCGTACTGATATACTTTACATTATCACCTTCAGAAAAACGCGCTTTATTTAAAGACATATCTTCATCCTCTATATATTCTTTTAAAGGTTTAGCTTTTACCCACATATTTTCGAACTCGGAGATTATTTTTGCCGCATCAGGATCATTTCTTTGATGAGTAGAGAGCGTGGCGATCTCCAAATTCCTAAATAATCCCGCAGAGGTAACATTTATAGATCCAACCACTACTCTAATTTCATCTTTTGTACGAAAAATATAATTTTTGCGATGTTGGAATTCCTCTGCTTTATAGACCTTGACTTCAACCCCGGGTAGCTCAACAATTCTGCTTAATATCCTTACTCTTTCCTCTTTTTTAGGGGCGAATCGATCACTTAAAATAACCCTTATGAGCGTATCAGAACTCTTTGTGGCAAACATTGATAGACGATTCGCAATTTTAGAAAGGAAATCAACACCCACTAGACTCAGATATGCAGATGCAATGGAACACTCAATGGCTTCATGTGCAATATTCAGGAGTTCGTCTTCGCAATGGTCAAATATGTATTTGAACTTCTTTGGCATCTAAAGTCTCCTCAATAAGGGCACAATGTCGCCTAACTTAAAATAACCGAAGTACTTCTTTTATGCACAACTACCGGTAAAACCTCAAATTACAACTTTTTGCCATTGCCATCCTGAGGAAAATTAGAGACACATCTTATTTACTCATCCAGAAAATAGCCAGCTGGTTTCTTGAGCACTCTGGCAATTTTAACCAAGGTTTCTATAGATGGTAGTGATGCTCCAGTTTCATAACGGGAGATACTTTTTTGTTGGGTATTGATTTTTTGGGCAAGTTGAGTCTGGGTGAGATCAAGTTCTACGCGGGCTAGCCTTATTTTTTTACCGAGTCTCTTTCGGTCCATCGGTTGGCTATTCCTTAAGACATATGTACTCTTTGAATAATAGTTTGGATTTCATAAAGGTA
>AQRW01000119.1 GCA_000402295.1 Candidatus Aerophobus profundus SCGC AAA252-L23 | reverse complement strand
CATCAAATGGCTGGAGAAAAATGAGCCGGATAATCTGAAAAGAAGCTGTCATTTTCTCTTTGCCAAAGACTGGATTAAACTAAAACTCACCGGCCAAATAAGTACAGATGAATCAGACGCCTCTCGGGGTCCCATTGACTTGGAGAAAAGATGCTACTCCGATAAGCTCTTTGAGATTTTTGAAATCACTCCTTACCGCCAAATCTTTCCCCGAATTTTACCCTCAGCCGAGCTAAGTGGAGAGATCACCAGCCAAGCAGCGGAAGAAACCGGATTAAGAAGAGGAACTCCCGTGATTGCCGGAATGATTGACGTAGTAGCTATGCCCATAGCCCTGGGAGTCGTCCATCACGGACAGGCCTATGCCATCGCGGGAACTACTTGTTTTAACGCTGTTCTTGCTGACCAACTTATTCTAGAGTCGAAATCAGTGGGAATGAGTTTGGCCTACCCTTTATCTGGAAAGTTTGTCCGAGCTATGCCTAGCCTGGCCGGAACACCAAATTTAGATTGGTTTGTCCGAGAATGTTGTCTAGAGGATAAAAGGGAAGCTAAAAAAAGGGGGGAAGACTTTTATGCTTTTCTGGAGGGTAAAATATCAAAAATTCCGGTGGGCTCAGAAGGAGTAATTTATCATCCTTATCTTAATCCGGGAGGTGAGAGAGCTCCTTTCGTTAAACCCTCGGCCCGGGCTCAATTCTTCGGCATTAGCCTGGAGCATAATCGCGGGCATTTACTGCGAGCGGTTTATGAAGGGGTAGCCCTTTCTATGCTGGATTGCTTCAATCATATACCGGTGGAGATCCAGGAAATCAGACTAACCGGAGGAGGGGCAAAAAGCAAGCTCTGGTGTGAGATTTTTGCCGATGCTACCGGAAAAACAATAAAAACCTTCCGAGGAACAGAACTGGGAGCTCTGGGAGCTGCCTTAGTCGCGGGAGTAGCCGTAGGAATTTATCCCGATCTGATAGAAGCAGTAGAAAAAAATGTCCGGGTAGAAAAAGAATATCCGCCCAATCTTCTTCATCACCGGAAGTATTTACAAATTTATGAGCTTTATCGGCAGATACGTGAGCATCTCTGGGAAGATTGGGACCTAAGAGAAAAAATCATATCATAACTCATTGATTTATATTTCATTGACGTTATGGCTAACAAGAAATTGGTGAAGAAGGTGAGAATGAAAGCAGCTAAGTATTATAATAATTCCGATGTGAGAATTGAAGAAGTCCCTGTTCCGGAAATCGGACCCAGAGAACTCCTGGTAAAAATGAAATTTTGCGGAATCTGTTCCAGTGACGCTCTGGAATGGTACCGAAAACCAAGAGCTCCCATGTTTCTGGGACACGAGGCCACCGGAATAGTTGAGAGAGCCGGAAAGGAAGTAAAGAAGGTGAAGGTAGGAGACCGAGTTTATGTCCATCACCATGTTCCCTGCCACACTTGTTATTATTGCCTTCGAGGCAGTTTCACTATGTGCCCGACTTACAAGAATACCCATCTGGACCCGGGGGGTTTCGCTGAATACTATCGGGCCGGACCTTTAAATACAGAAAAGGGAGTTATCAAGCTCCCAGCAGAAATGGGATTCAAAGAGGGAACCCTTATTGAGCCTATTTCTTGTTGTATTCGGGGACTAAAAAGGGTAAACATGCATCCGGGGGATCTAATTATCATAGTAGGGGCAGGTTTTAACGGATTGGTTCATCTTCAATTAGCCAAGTTGTGGGGAGCCGGTAAGGTACTTGTTCTGGATCTTTTAGATTGGAAGCTGAAAAAAGCCCGCCAATTAGGGGCTGATTACACCATAAATCCAGCCAAGGATAACCCCCTGGAAATAGTAAGAGAATTAAATGAGGGTCGGAGAGCTGATCTGGTCATAGTAACGGCGGGAAATGTAAAAGCCGCCGCCCTGGGCCTGCAGTTGGTGGAAAAGGGTGGTACCCTTTATATCTATGGACCGGCTTCGCCAGAGAATCCTTTATCTTTGGATATAAGCCATATTTTCTTCTCTGAAATATCCATCATTCCCAGTTATTCTTCAACCGAGACGGACACCCATCTAGCCTTTGAGCTTCTCAAAGAGGGAAAGATTAGAGCTGGCGATTTAATTACTCATCAATTTGACCTGAAGGAGATTAATCGGGCTTTCCAATTAGTAGCCGAGGCCGGAGAATCTCTCAAGGTCCTGGTTGAAAACAAGTGAACCAGCTCATTAAAGTTCTTCGTCTGGGTAGGGGAGGCTTTAGCCTCCCAGCAGCTTTTTAACTCTTACTTCACCGAGGGCGACCTACCTACAAGTGGGTTGTTTGGGATGTTGGCGATCGAAATAAGTTAAAAATACAGGCAGAGAAGTTCTCAAACTACCTCAGTGAACGAAAAGATGGGTTATCACAAGGAGCCTATGAATAATGGAACTGAAAAAGGAAATGCTTCCAAAAATGCTCAGGGAAATGCTTCAACAGATGCTCACCATCAGGAAATTTGAGGAAAAAGTGGCTGATTTTCTGGCTCAAGGGAAAATCCACGGAACCGGCCATCTCTATATTGGTGAAGAAGCAGTAGCTGTAGGAGCTTGTGCCGCCATTGAACCAGAGGACTACATTACCAGTACTCACCGGGGACATGGTCACTGTATTGCCAAGGGAGCTGATATAAAGAAGATGATGGCTGAGCTTTTGGGCAAAGAAACTGGCTACTGCCGAGGTAAGGGTGGATCAATGCACATTGCCGATGTGGAAAAGGGAAATCTGGGAGCCAATGGAGTAGTAGGCGGTAGTATTGGTATTGCCTGTGGTGCGGGAATAACCATTCAAATGAAGAAACTGAACCGAGTGGTATTATGTTTTTTTGGTGACGGTGCCTTCAATCAGGGAATCTTTCATGAGGCAGTCAATCTGGCCTCGGTCTGGAAGCTACCGGTAGTTTTCATCTGTGAGAATAATCAGTATGCTATGTCTACCGCTACCAAAATAGCCTTTAATATTAAGGACTTTTCCCTTAGGGCTCAAGCCTATGGAATCCCCGGGACAGTGATTGACGGGAATGATATCCTGACAGTTTACCGGGAAGTGTCTCAGACCGTCTCTCGGGCCCGGACTGGCCAGGGACCAACCCTACTGATAGCGGAAACTTATCGTTGGAAGGGACACTCCCGTAGTGATGCTGAACGCTACCGTACTCGAGAAGAAGTGGCCGAATGGAAAAAGAGATGTCCCCTAGAAAGATTCAAAAAGTATCTTTACAAAAATAATATTTTGCTGGAGGAAGAAATAGAAAAACTGGAGGAAGAGACCCATCTGGCTATTGAGGCAGCGGTAAAATTTGCCGAGGAAAGTCCTTTTCCTTCTCTTGATACTTTAGAGGAAGGTGTCTACGCTCCCTAACAACAAAGCGGGAGGTTCTTCTGGTTCTTCTAGTTCTTCTAGTTCATTTGGTTCTTCTGGACTCCCACTTCCGTCATTGCGAGGAGTGTAGCGACGTGGCAATCTCACTTCCTCCATGGGTAGGGGAGCTTTCAAACTCCCACTTCCGTCATTGCGAGGAGTGTAGCGACGTGGCAATCTCACTTCCTCCATGGGTAGGGGAGCTTTCAAACTCCCGGGGGTAATTTATGAATTATTATGCTCCAAGAAATACCCGAGAAAAGGATTAAAATATTATGGCTATGGTTGAGTTGACTTACAGAGAGGCCCTGCACCGGGCCCTGCGGGAGGAGATGAATCGGGATATAAACGTATACCTATTAGGGGAAGACGTAGGAGTATACGGAGGGGCTTTTAGTGTTTCTCTGGGGTTGCTTGAGGAATTTGGTGAGGAAAGAATAAAAGATACTCCCCTTTCTGAAGCAGCTATAGTTGGAGCGGCTGTGGGTTCAGCTCTTACCGGAATGCGCCCAGTAGCTGAAATTATGTTTATGGATTTCATAACTGTGGGAATGGACCAGTTGGTTAATCAGGCAGCTAAGATTAATTATATGTACGGGGGAAAGACACCCGTTCCCCTGGTATTGAGAACGCCCGGAGGATCAGGAACCGGCGCGGCCGCTCAACACTCCCAATCTCTGGAAGCCTTGCTTTGCCACATCCCCGGATGGAAAGTAGTTATGCCTTCGACTCCTTACGATGCCCTGGGACTTCTCAAATCTTCCATTAGAGATAATAATCCCGTTCTTTTTGTGGAACACAAATTGCTCTACCGCCAGAAGGGACCTGTCCCGGAAGAGGAATATCTGGTTCCTCTCGGCCAGGCTGAGATAAAAAGAAAGGGCTCCGACATTACTGTAGTTTCATTGTCCATAATGATTCCTCGAACCTTAGCTGCAGCGGAAAAACTCTCCCAGGAAGGCATTGAAGTGGAGATAGTTGACCCCCGCACTCTCGTTCCTCTGGATCTACTCCCCATCATCCAATCAGTAAAGAAAACCGGGCGCCTCCTGATCGTGCATGAGGCCTGCCAGCGGGGAGGATTTGGGGCAGAGATTCTCTCCCAGGTTGAAGAAAGTGAAGCTTTTGACTTTCTGGATGCCCCCATTAGAAGACTGGCGGGTAAGAATATTCCCATTCCTTACTCTCCTGAGCTGGAAAGAAGAACTGTTCCTCAGGAGGACGACATTTATCAGGCGGTTAAGAACCTGTTGGAGATTAACTAAACTTTTATCGCTGTCTAATGGATAGGGAAGGCTTTAGCCTCCCAATTACAATCGGGTAGCCGCAGGCTTTAGCCTGCGTTTTTAAGAAACCAGGAAATAATCAAAGGGGGACAAGATATGATAAAACAAGTTAAAACTACTCTTCTTTGCAGCAACTGTCTTGAGGAATCTCCTTTTTTACTTACCTATCTGGGGGACTCGCTAATTAAAATGGAATGCCTAAAATGCGGATACACCTCAAAAATAGCCTCGGAGGAAATCCACCGTGCCTTTCTTCGGGACTGGACCGAAAGAGTTTCCACCAAACCTCTCCGCCTGGCCTGTGAATTTGAACGAGATACTCTTTCCTTTTGTCTGGGATTACCCATTAGAATACTGACCAAACCTCTACGGGTGGCCAGGGAGCTAACGAATCTTTGACCTACCTGCTTGACGAGTAAAACCACCTTACTCAAGTTGGCATCGTTCCTACTCAAAGAAGCATCTCTCGTCTTTTCTGTGCTACTAGGTCAAATGTTGAGACCTGATCCCTTTATTCTTTATTATTTGTTGACAAAAACAAAGGATGTATTACAATTTGTATAGTAATTTGCCGGGGGGTAAAATATGCCAGTCAGTGTACGGTTGGATGAAGAAACCAAGCATCTCTTGGAAAAGACAGCTAAAATCATGGCCACCACTAAAACTAATCTCATCAAAACCTCCATCAGGGAGTATTGCGCCAGGATGTTGGGCCAATACAATAAAACTCCTTATGATTTACTTCAAGATCTGGTAAATGAGAAAGGCAGCGGAATGGGGGATCTTTCCATTAAGGATGAGGAAATACTAAGGAAAAGATGGGCCAGAAAATGATTCTTATTGATACCGGGCCGCTGGTGGCTCTTTTCGATACCTCGGATAAATATCACCAACTTTGCCTGGAGATAATGAAGAAGATTCAGCATCCCTTAGTAACTACCTGGCCCGTGATCACTGAGGTTTTCTACTTACTCAATTTCTCCTGGAAAGTTCAGGATAACTTCTGGGAATTTATTCAACGAGGCGGACTGGAAATTCCGGAGATTTCGTTTACCGAAAGAAGACGATGTCAAGAGCTAATGAAGAAGTATCATGATCTACCTATGGACTTTGCCGATGCCAGTCTGGTAGCTGGAGCGGAAACTAGAGACTTAAGAACTATCTTTACCTTAGACTACAAAGACTTTTCTATATATGCCCCTCGCCGGATGAGAGGATTCATACTCCTTCCCCCAAGTCTATAAGATCATCCACGCACCTTACCAGGACTATCGTACCTCAGACGCAGATCCGTCCTCCCATAACACCCGTACTGAAAGTTATTCTCTCGAACCCCTTTCTTCACCATTATGTCAAATGTTGAGACCTGACCCTTGTTACTGATTGACACCAAACTTTTGCCAGAAAATTACTCTATTTCGTTTCTCGAAATACCTTTGGCTGAGCAATGTTTTGGTTAATAAGCATCCCGGGCAAGCAAGAGAAAGATTAATCTGAATAATCACCGGTTGCACCTTTAAGCTGTAGCTATCCTGGTAGCCGCAGCTTTCAAGCTGCGTAAGACAAGGCACGCAGGCTAAAGCCTGCGACTACCATTCTTTTCCTGCAAAAGCTAGCTGTCAAATGTTGAGACCTGACCCCTTTATATTTAATTACGGATTGAAAACAATCAAATTCAATCTCTCTACCAACCTATAATGTTTGTCATTAGCTGTAGCCAAAAGGTATCCTCGGTTCAACACCATTGCAGCAATCAGGGCATCCCAACCTCCCAGGTTATGTGAAAGAGAAAATTTCTCTAACAACTTTATCGCCTTTTCAGCATCATTTTCATCTGAATACAGGAGCTCCGAGAAATTCTCCACAACAAATTTTTTAATCATCTTTAACTCAAGTTTGTCCCTGCAGCCTTGTATCAGCTTCATATACACAGGAGCTACTATCTTCCTTCTTAAATAAGGAATACTCCTAATAAACCCTTTGGCTTTTGCTGAACCTCTAAAATACCAGATAAGGATATCTGTGTCGAAAGCTACACTCGGTGTGGTGTCTGTCTTACCTGAGTTATCCATCCCTCTACATCCTTAAGATCATCTCTATCTTTCCATATTCCGTATGCGATAGATTTAAAAGGTTTTTCTTCTCTGGTAATAGGTTTTATCACGGCAATAGGTTTTCCCCGATAGGTAACGGTAATCTCCTGTCCCCTTCTTAGCTTGTTCAAAACCCGAGAGAAGTTGTATCTAAGTTCTTTGGCAGTAATGGGCATTGTCTCATCTCCAGTTCAGTATATACTCCGAAGTATGCACTTAATATATTCGTATGTCAATATTCTGTTACGTAAAAGGAGACCCCGTACCCAGGACAGGTTTGTTCCCACTCCAGATAGTAGAGCTTTCCATCCGTGTAGGGGAGCTTTTAAGCTCCCCTACACGCGTCTCCTGGGCGACTAAAGTCGCCCCTACACAAACACGTATGGGTAAGGGACACTTCAGTGTCCCTTTAGGGGAGGCTGAAGCCTCCCCTACTCAAGGGAAAAGTGGGACATCCTACACAAGAGAGCAGCAATGACAGTACCTTGTTTTTACTCAGGAGAAGTTCTCCTTTTCAATTGCCATAATTTTCTTTACCTTGGGGGCAGACCGGCCCCCTTGAAACTCTGAGGCCAGCCAGACCTCCACCAATTTTTTGGCTAACTCCGGACCCACTATCTGAGCTCCCATAGTCATTATTTGAGCATTATTACTTTTTCGGGACCTTTCCGCGGAATAAACATCGTGACAGACGGTGGCTCTTATCCCTCTCACCTTATTAGCAGCAATATCCATCCCCATTCCGGTCCCACAAATGAGAATTCCCCGCTCATAGTCTCCCTTAGCCACGGCCTGGGCTACCTTTTGGGCAATATCCGGGTAGTCCACCGGCTCACTGGTGTAAGTGCCCAAGTCCTGCAGTTCAATATCTTCTCTTTCCTTAAGAAAATCAATGATAATGTTCTTGAGCCCAAGAGCATTATGATCACATCCAATGGCTAATTTCATCAATACCTCCTGATCTCCTGGCGTTTTAATTGGGGACAGTCACTAAATTCTTGCAACTCTTAACTTAGGCAAACAAACGCAGGCTAAAGCCTGCGGCTACCGGACCATAACCGAGGAGTTAAAGCCTGCGGCTAGCAGATGACTATTTAGCGTGTAGGGGCGACTTTAGTCGCCCAGAAAAAGAGCTAGCAGGTTACAACTGGGAGGCTAAAGCCTCCCCTATACGAACTGGCCTGCGGCTACCGGACCATAATGGAAAAACCACTTTTTGACCGGACGGCTAAAGCCTCCCCTATACAAAACTTGCGCTGGGCATTGCCCAATCTATTGATTACACCTGAAGTAGTCAGCCGCAGAAAAGAGCAGATTTAGCCGGAACATCCACCAAAGATTTTAGTTCCTCATCCAGCCTGGTCAGGGTAACTGAATAACCTCCCATCTCCAGAGAGGTAAAGAATTCCCCGATGTAAGATTTATAAATCTTGATGTTTTTCTCCTCCAACATATGGGCGACCTTCCTATAAGCAATGTAAAGTTCCTGAAGTGGGGTAGCCCCCAGGCCGTTTATCATCACACAAACCTCATCTCCGGCACTAAAAGGCAGATCATCTAAAACCTTTTCCGTGAGTATCCGAGTAGTCTCATCAGCCGAAGCAATGGGCATTCTTTTTATCCCGGGCTCTCCATGATGCCCTACTCCGATTTCCATTTCATTCTCACCCAGGGTAAAGGTAGGCTCACCCGAAGTGGGAACCGTGCAAGGAGAATGAGCCACCCCCATACTCCGAGAGTTAAATATCACCTTTTCCGCAGTTTTTTTTACCTCTTCCAGAGCGGCCCCCTGGCTAGCTTTGGCTCCTACTAACTTCCAGGCAATCACTTCTCCGGCTACCCCTCTTCTCTTTTCCATCTCTTCAAGTGGAGCTGAGGCTACATCGTCGTTGACAATTACCTGATCTACCTTGATTCCCTCATCTTTGGCCATTTCTACGGCCATATCGAAATTCATAATATCGCCGGAAAAATTACCCAGAAGACATAGAACTCCCTGGCCTGAATCTACTGCTTTAATGGCCTCGTAAACTTGCTGGGCGGAAGGAGAAGAAAAAATTTCCCCCACGGCTACCGCGTCCATTAATCCCTCTCCCACATATCCAATAAAAGCCGGTTTGTGCCCTGACCCACCTCCAGTGACCAATCCTACCTTACCAGGGATGGGAGCTTCCTTCCTCACCACTACTCGGGAAGTAGGAAGTTTCCTTACTATGTCCTGGTGAGCTTTCAAGAAGCCTTCCAGGCTCTCCTCTACTACTTTATTCGGATCGTTAATGAATTTTTTCATCTTTGTTCCCTCCTTGGCGCTATTTTACCTGATAAATTCTTTTCCCTCTCCAGATTGGGAGGCAACGGGCGACTAAAGTCGCCCCTACCCAACGTGGGCCTCCCCTACCCAAGAGAAAGCTATGGCTACCCTCACTTGTCCAGTCTCGGTTTATTGTATCATAGGCACTGAGTTCTGACAAACTCAGGCCAGATGATGATGAAGGCCTTTCCGCCAAGCACTACTTAGAGCATCAACCGGAAGGTCAATTAAAGTTACTCCCTGACTTTGCACAGTAAATTGGCTCCCCCCAACCTGGCCCAGTTTGAGACAAGAGACTCTCTTTTCTTGGGCCATCTCTTTTATTCGGGAGAATTTTTCCGGAGAGCAAGATATAACTAGACGCGACTGAGATTCACCAAAAAGTAAAAGGTCACAGCGAAGGGACTCTTCTAAATTTAAAGGAGAGAGATCCATCTGGACCCCTCTGAGACGCTCTTGATTAAGAATGCAGCACTCGGTCACAGCGATAGCCAGACCACCGTCAGAGGTATCGTGAGCAGATTTTATCAGTCCCTGCCCAATAATATCAAGACAAATTTGATGAACCAATTTTTCCTCTTTTAAATCAAGAGGAGGAGGAGTCCCTTTTTTCAAACCATGAATCATTTGCAAATATTCACTACCACCCAAAGACTCTTTTCCTCTTCCCAAAAGAACTATCAGGTCACCATCCTCTTTGAACCAGGGGGTGCAACGCAAGTCAATATCCTCTAAAATTCCCACCATTCCCACCACGGGAGTGGGATCTACCGCACTTTGGGGATTCTCATTGTAGAAACTAACGTTACCCCCGGTAACCGGAGTCCGCAAGAAACGACAGGCTCGGGACATTCCTTTGACACACTGGAAAAACTGCCAGAAAACCTCTGGGTCGGTAGGAGTACCAAAATTAAGACAGTTGGTCAGGGCCAGAGGTTTTGCTCCAGTACAGACCAAATTCCGGGCCGCCTCAGCTACGGCAATCATACCTCCCAGGTAAGGATCAAGAAAACAGTAACGACCGTTGCCATCGCAGGTTAAGGCCAGAGCCTTTCTGGTCCCCTTGATTCGCAGAAGAGCAGCATCGGCTCCCGGTAAAAGAACAGTATTGGTCCTAACCATATAGTCATATTGCTCGTAGACCCAGTTCTTACGGGTAATATTGCAAGAAGACAGTAAGTTAAGAAGAACTTCATTGTAATCAGCCGGTTCAGGAATAGAGGAGATATCTAGAGATCTAGCTTCTTTCAAGTAATCTGGCTTTATCTTTCGGCGATGATAAACTGGAGCTTTCTCCGTAAGAGCCTGGGCCGGAATTTCTGCTACTTTTCTGCCCCTCTCCAGAACACGAAAAAGTCCATCAGAGGTAACTTGGCCGATGCGAACCGCATGTAGATCCCATTTTTGAAAAATACGACGAGCTGTTCCTTCCCGTCCTTCCTTGATAATCACCAACATTCTTTCCTGGGATTCCGAAAGCATTACCTCGTAGGGAATCATCCCTTCCTCGCGTCGGGGGACCAAATCCAGATTAATCTCTATTCCTGTTCCCGCCCGGGAAGCTGTCTCCGCTACTGACGAAGTAATTCCCGCTGCTCCCATATCCTGCATCCCCACCACCACTCCTGTTTTGATAAGCTCCAGAGTTGCCTCCAACAGAAGTTTTTCCATAAAAGGATCGCCGATCTGAACCGCTGGTCTATCCTCATGAGATATCTCAGTAAGCTCCCGGGAAGCGAAGCTGGCCCCTCCCAGCCCGTCTCTTCCCGTAGCTGAGCCAACATAGAAAACCGGATTTCCCACTCCCCTGGCTCTAGCCCGGACCAGACCATCTTTCTTAATCAGCCCCAGGCAAAAGACATTGACCAGGGGATTTCCCTGGTAAGTTTCATCAAAGAAAAGCTCTCCCCCCACGGTGGGAATGCCCAGGCAATTTCCGTAAAAGGCGATCCCTCCTACCACTCCTTTAAGCAGCCACTGGGAGCGAGCTTTCTTCAGAGATCCAAAGCGCAGAGAATCCATCAGAGCCATGGGCCTGGCTCCCATAGTAAAAATGTCCCGAATTATCCCTCCCACCCCGGTAGCTGCTCCCTGATAAGGCTCTATAGCACTGGGATGGTTGTGGGACTCCATCTTGAAGACTACGGCCATTCCCTCCCCGATGTCCACCACCCCGGCGTTCTCTTGGCCGGCTTCTATCAAAACAGCCCGCCCCCGGGTGGGGAAAAACTTGAGCAAGGAACGAGAACTTTTGTAACTGCAATGTTCACTCCACATCACCGAAAAAATCCCTAATTCAGTGAAATTGGGCTCCCTTCCCAAAATCTCTCTTATTTTCTGCATCTCCTCAGTAGTGAGCCCGTGAGCCTCCACCATCTCAGGAGTTATCTCCTGCGGCTCTTTCATCTTTTCCTCCCCATCGTTCTTTTCTGGAAATTGGCTACTATGGACTCAAAGATAATCCGGCCATCTGGGGAACCCAGCAGAGACTCACAGCATCTCTCCGGATGAGGCATCATTCCCAGCACGTTCCCGGCGGGGTTGCATACCCCGGCTATGGCTTCGACTGAGCCATTAGGATTACTTTCCTCGGTTACTCTCCCCTCTTTATCACAGTAACGAAAAACTATTCCTCCATACTCCTGAAAACCTGTCAAAGTTTTCTCATCGGCATAATAATTCCCTTCAAAATGAGCAATGGGGATTTTCAAAACCTGTCCGGCCCGGCAAAGTCCAGTGTAGGCTAAATCAGTATTTTCCACTCGCAGATAAACGTAACGACAGATAAAGGAGAGATTTTGATTCTTTCTCATAGCTCCCGGAAGCAGATTCATCTCCAGAAGAATCTGGAAACCATTACAAATACCCATAACTGACCCCCCCTCCCGAGCAAATTGCTCAATTCTACTCATTATGGGGCTAAATCGGGCAATAGCCCCGGTGCGTAGATAATCTCCGTAGGAGAAGCCACCCGGCAGTATCAGACAGTCGTAACCATTTAGTATTTCCTCTTTGTGCCAGATAAAATCCACCTGTTCTCCCACAATTGACTTTATAGCATAATAACAGTCATAATCACAATTGGACCCGGGGAAAACAATCACTCCAAATTTCATTTTAACTCGTCCTTATCTGGTAGGTATATTCTTCAATAACCGGATTGACCAAAAGTTTCTGGCACATATCTTTTAGTTGCTTTTCCACCTCACGGGAGTCCTCTGCCTGCATTTCCATCTCTAAGTATTTTCCCATACGTACCTTTTCCACTCCCGGGTATCCCAGGGATTCCAGAGCGTGTTTTATGGTAGCTCCCTGGGGATCGGCCACCCCTTTCTTTAGGCTGATATTTACTTGAATTTGGAAATTCTTGGCCACTTTTTTCTCCTTGGGATAATGGGAGGCTGAAGCCTCCCCTATACTATACATACACGGCATTGCCCCTCAGTCACTCCCACTCAATGGTACTGGGTGGCTTGGAACTGATGTCATAAACCACCCGATTGACCCCCTTAACTTCATTAATAATCCGGTGGGAAATTCGCTCTAAAAGCTCGTAAGGAAGTTGAGCCCAATCGGCGGTCATGCCATCCCGGCTAACGACTGCCCGCAAGGCAATAGTGTACTCATAGCTTCTTTTATCTCCCATTACTCCCACACTTTTTACCGGCAGAAGCACGGCGAACGACTGCCAAATTCTGGAAAAATCCTGGTATTCCCTCATTTCTTCAGAAACCCTCAGATCAGCCTCTCTTAAGATTTTTAGTCGTTTCCTGGTAACCTCACCTACGATGCGCACAGCCAGCCCAGGTCCAGGAAAAGGCTGACGATTGACTATCCTCTCGGGAAGTCCCAATTCTCTACCTAAAACCCTTACCTCGTCTTTGAATAATTCTCTCAGCGGTTCAATAAGCTTAAAATGCATTTCCTTAGGGAGACCCCCTACGTTATGATGACTCTTAATAGTAGCCGAGGGACCTCCCCGGGCAGAAATTGATTCAATTACATCAGGATAAAGGGTCCCTTGAGCTAAGAAATCGACCTTTCCTATTCTCTCAGCTTCTTCGCTAAATATCTGAATAAATTCTCGGCCAATGATTTTCCTTTTCTTCTCCGGATCAGTTACCCCTGCTAGTTTTTTGAGAAACCTATCTTCGGCCTCCACATAATGAAGATTTAGATGGAAATGGTCCCGAAAAGTTCTCAAGACATCTTCGACCTCCCCTTTCCGGAGAAGTCCATTATTGACAAAAATACAATCCAGACACTCCCCAATAGCTTTGTGCACCAGCATAGCCGTAACCGAGGAATCTACTCCGCCACTCAGGGCACAGATGACCTTTCCGCCCCCCACCTTTTTTCGTACTCTCCCAATAGAATCATCAATGAAAGAGCTCATAGTCCAGTCTCCGGAGCAACCACAAATGCGAAAAAGAAAATTCTGCATGATCTCATTTCCCTGGGGAGTATGAGTAACCTCTGGGTGGAACTGGACCCCATATATTCTTCTCTTTTTGTCCCTTATACTAGCCAAAGAGCAATTCTCAGTATGGGCGATAACCTCAAAATTAGGAGGTGATTTGATTAACCGGTCCGAATGGCTCATCCAGACAGTAAGTCTAGAGGGAAACTGGTAAAATAAATCTTTATTATCGTCAATAGTTAGCTCACTAGCTCCATATTCTCTCTCTTTAACTCCAGCTACCTCTCCCCCTAAAAATTGAGCTATTAGTTGCATCCCGTAGCAAATACCCAATATAGGAATACCCAGACGAAAGATTTGAGAATGGGGAAGGGGTGCACCTTCTTCAGTCACACTGGCTGGTCCACCAGAAAGAATAATCCCCCGGGGACCAATTTTTTTTAGCTCCTCCGGAGAAATATTATGAGGCACCAGGCGGCAGTAAACCCGATTTTCCCTCACCCGGCGGGCAATTAACTGACTATACTGAGCACCGAAATCCAGCACTACCACTACTTCCCGCTCATATTCCCTCACCGTAACGCTCTCCTTTTCCACTCTCATCTTACCCAGCTTAAAAACTGCGGCTACTCTCTCCCACCACCGCCAGCGATCAAGAAGGAAAAGAGAACCGTCCCCTTTTCCTCTTTACAGCCTGATCACTATCCCCTTTTTTCTCAGATACTCCTTAGCCTGGATAATACCGTATTTACGGTAATGGAATATAGAAGCAGCCAGGGCTGCATCGGCCTTTCCATATTGAAAAACATCGTAGAGATGTCTTAAAGTACCCGCTCCTCCAGAAGCAATTAAGGGAATCCCGGTCAGATGTGAAACAGCCTCGGTCAACTCAATATCGTAACCGGCTTCAGTTCCATCTCTATCCATACTGGTGAGAAGAATCTCCCCGGCTCCCA
>AQRW01000118.1 GCA_000402295.1 Candidatus Aerophobus profundus SCGC AAA252-L23 | reverse complement strand
AGCCAGGCCCTTTCCCCTGAAGAGATAAAGGAACATTATGAGGCCAAGAAGGCCAAGTACATCGAATAGACAGGAAAAATTAGTAGATACCCACGGGCTTACGCCCGTGGTCCTCAGCGTATTTTGTGATAGAACGTCCTCACAGAAAAACTAATCCATACATCTTTTTTGCAGCACCCCACCTTCTCTCATACATTATTGGGTGCGGCATCAATACGCTTAGGGAATTACATCTATATAACCTCTCATGTGAATAGCCTGAAGGTTCTCTGGGAAAAGGCCTGGGATAACGAGGAAATCTCGTATGCCCGGTCGTCTATTTTTATCCCGGAAGACGTACGATGCTAAGACCGATATACCAATACTCGGGATCATCCGGTACGCTCAGGTTGTAGCCATAACCTATCTCAAAGAAATCCTTGTAGATAGAGAGCCCTACTCCCAGTCCGATTTCTATGGACTGCTTCGGGTCAAAATCCGGAAAGGCGATATTGATGGCAGGGTGTAGCCAGTCTTCAAATAGCATTTTCCTCCTTCTCACTATTTTGAATATGACACTTGTTCCGGGAGAAGGTGCAAGAACTGTACCTTCCTCGGTGGATGGTCGATAGGCCAGCATAATGGGTGTGGTGAAATACACTTCCAGACCGAACTTCTTCACCTCAAGTACCTTGTTGATATGGTAGTTGTTTTTGGTATCCGATATGGTTATATATACCCTATCCCCATCTGCAAGGTTACGGGAGGCAAGATCTATATAGGTATCCGGTATAGTTCTTGCGACCGCTTCCTGCTCTGGATGAGCTAACTGGAGTGTTTTTTGATAGTAGCGGACTTCATACTCAGTTCTGCCTAATTTTGTAATAGTGGTATCTCCTGATCCGGGCACTGCGATTTCTTGAGACGTTTCAGTTTTTCTAATCACCGTTGAATAGTGATCGACAGAGATGGGGTACCTATCAGCTTTTTGAGGCTTTACATAAGCCTCAATATGAATAGCTATGCTTCCTCCCTCATTGGCGAGGTATTTGGCAACTTCAAAAAGTTTCTCTTCATCAAAGGTTATCCTTATAGCACTTTTCACCGCTATGACTGCATGAATATCTCTGTTGTCGAGTACAATCTTGTCTCCGGTGGACGTTTCTTCGGTTATGCTCGTATAGTAGAGGAGATGAATGATGTCTTCTGTGGTGTCGGCGTAAAGAGGCATTGAGACAAAAAAGACAAGGACGCACAGCACAGAACTTATCATGAGGTAGTTGATCAGTTTTCTAATTTTTGTGGTGCTCATTTTATTCTCTCCTTTCTACTATTTTCAGTAGTACTCTCCTGGAATGTATCTTATGATAGCCAATTAGAAAGAAAAATGCAAGGTGTTGAACAACAAAAGAGAAATCAGGAGCTTTTAACCTCTTGACCTTTCGGAATTTTGGTATAAACTCTGACGCACTCTCCCTTACAATGTCTGTCCATTCAAAGAGGAACATGAAGGAGGTGATCCTCAATGACGCGAAGCGAGGAATACCAAGAATCAGAGCGAAGGCGAAGAGAGCATCGGAAGCGAGTGCAACAACGGAAAGCCAAAAGAGAGGAGCGAGAGTGCTACGAGACAGGAGGCGAATCATGGACCAAAAAACGTCCCGCGGCAAACCTCCGCGGGGTGGGAAAAACGGAAAATCTCAAAAGAAAATATTAGTGAAGTGGACCCCAAAATTCGGACAGTATGATAAGGTACCAAGAGAGTTAAAAAAGGAGGAGTCCGAACATGGGGAATTTACGGCGNCAACATCCACCAACCTTCAAAGTGAAAGTGGCTCTGGAAGCTATTAAAGGAGACAAGACCTTAGCGGAGATAACTGGTGAATATCAGGTTCATCCAAGTCAGATCAANAAGTGGAAGAAAATAGCTATCAGTGAGATGACTCAGCTCTTNACCGACAAAAGACAGCGAAAAGAAAAAGACAAGGAACTCCTTATTAAAGAGCTCTACAAACAGATCGGTCAACTCAAGGTGGAACTAGACTGGCTTAAAAAAAAATGTGGCTATCTCAGCGAGGGAGAAGACCTTGCGTGATCGATGAGGGAAGATAACATTATACCGGTGATAAGACAGGCTGAGCTTTTAGGAATTGCTCGCTCTACGGTGTACTATCAGCCGGTAGTTGATACCTCCAGTCTATAGCTGATGAGATTAATCGATGAGGAGTATACCAAGGCTCCCTTCTACGGTTCCCGTAAGATAGCGGCAGTTCTAAGAAGACGAGGCTATGAAGTTAGTAGATACCCACGGACTTACGCCCGTGGTCCTCAGCGTATTTGGTGATAGAGAGGGGCTATCCTCTCAATTCCGCTCTTTGACTGGGAAAATAGAGAAAAAGACGGATCATCGATCTCCCGACGCACTATGAGCCACACTTTCCTATCTGGGAATCCCTGATTAGTGACTCAAGAAGACCTGAAAGGAAGCGAAATCAGCCTCTATGATAGCGTTTCCAAAATAACCTTACAATGCTTTGTCATTGCGAGCGAAGCGAAGCAATCTCATGAAAAGTATGTCCTCTTGGGGATTGCCACGTCGCTACGCTCCTCGCAATGACAGTGAAGAAATATCAGGTTATTTTGGAAACTAACTCCTAGTTTCCCCCGTTCAGTATCACGGACCCTTCAAGGATGCCAGCATTCACTAGATTCGACTTCCACAAAAGCCTTAACGTTGAACGGGGAAGTATCTGGCTTGAACCTTGTGGGGATTCTTCTTCTTTTGCCCTTGCGCTTTGGGACAAAGATCTTTGGCTTGTCTTTGAATACTCGATGGGTAGTGGGAATATCGGCCATGTAGATGATTCCTTCGTCCTCTGACCTGTTACGAAGCCAAGGCTCTGCTCACCGTAGTGAGCAGCCATCCCCACCCATCCAAAGCGAAGTCTTCGCCTGCCCGCATCCAAGATCATCTCCAAGACAAGCTCGGCCTTGGTCTTAAAGGGTACATCTTCTGGAACACCTACTCTTTGGCGACGTTCCCTATCCTCTGCCCATTCCTCTGGAAGATGCAGTCTTCGATCTATCAAAGTGACATGGCAGGACCTTGTATAGGCAAGGAAGACACCTACTTGGCACCTGTCCACTTTCCCTAAAGAACCACAGTACTGCCTCTCAACACCAACTGAGTGCTCACCTTGCTTGGGAAAGCCACCAATAAAGCTATCATTCTTTCGAGGTCGCATTCAGCAAGATTAAACCGGTACATGACAGAACCTTCCCCTATCCACTTGTTAGCACGTCGAGCAACTGAGTTCTGCTACTATACTCGGTTTAGTCAAAAAAGTCTAAAAAAACAATTTGACATTTGAAATCACTTTTCTTTTTTCTTGGGCTACCTTCACATTATCGAGACCCAGAGATTTAGATAGTCTCTCTACATCAACCACTCCTCTTTCCTTTATCCACTGCGCAGGTGAAAGCCCTTTTTTTTGAATCTCTCCGTCAATTTCCTCACGAACTTGGTGAATCCACTCAAGGGATTTCGTTTCCCACCTACTTTCACTCTTCATATTCGGTTACCTCCTCTGGTGAAACAATTTCTATCAAAGAGAATCCCAGCCTCAGGTTTATGGAGTGCACAGCCCTTCTTGTTCTGACATTCACAATATCACGAAAATTCCAAGAGACGACGGCATCAGCACCATTGATGACAGAAACAGCAAGATGTCTGAGGTCGAGTCTTGCCGTCCGGCGAATAAAACTCCCCTTTTCATAAATCTCCAGCAAATCTGCCGATGCTTCATCCTCAGAAATGATCTCAAGTGGAACTTTGCGAACCTCCTCAAGAATCTTTTCCTTTAAGTCACCCGGCGCTCGCTGGATTTCTTCAAGGACGACGTTTGAAATCATTCCTGTGTTCTTGCCCTTTATGATTGAATCAAGGAGAAGGCGAGTCATCTCTACCCTTCTGGGAATTTCCCGATCAAATAGGGCGCCAAATACCGAGGTGTCAAGATAAAGTCGCATTAGATCCTCCAAATTGTATTTTGTTCTTTATCATCTTCTCGCCAGCGGTTGCGGTGAGCAATGGCACGGGCAACATCTTTGGAAACCAGAACTGGGTGTTTCAAAAAGCCAAGTTTCTGAAGCGGAGCGATATTCACACGCACCCCGTCATCTATCAATGACTGGTAGGGAAGATTGATTATCCTATCAAGCCTTGATGCAAAATCATCAAACTCTGCCTCCCTGCCCCGCCGGGGGACGGTAATGAAGCCCCCGAGGTTGTCGTTCAAGATGAAAACGTCGTGGGTACGTTTACCTTAGCTGCCGCTGTCAAGGCCGCACTCCCACCAACGCCAAGCAACCAAAAAATCCAACCTGGTCTTTTCAAGGCATACTACACCCATTTTGTGTTTCATGCAACGTTCAAACTCAGCAGCGGCGATTATCCGTCCACTGCAGCCGCTTGTTCGAGTTTCCGTATCTCATTAACGTCCAAGAAGATGTCAATGACATGTCTGAGTTTTGATGGGGCAAGGCCCCATCGGCTTCTTTTGCAGCTGCAGGGCACCACGCCATTCCTCGAATGATGTGGAAATGTGTGTGGTGTCATTCACAAAGTACACGAAGACAAGAAAGGCATCCCACTGAGGACCTCGCCTCGGCCAGAACTCGGCAAGCTCTGCTGACAATGCCTCAAAACCGAGACGAGCCACAAAGAATCTATCTCGGTATTCAGCGAACTGGTCTGACTCCAGGGGTGAAAGGCGGTCATTCCAATCTCTTTCTTGCTGATCTAACTTTGTATAAGGCCTGGTCTTCACAAACCTGCATATGATCTGAATGGACATTGATCATTTTGTCAAATATCAACTCTGTCTTCATAAAGAGATTATTATTTTCCGCTTTCAGGTAACGGGCTGCCATACCGCAATATTCAGGGTCAATGCCTATTCCTATGCTATTTCTCCCGTTTCTTAAGGCGGCAATCATAGTAGTGCCGGTGCCACAAAAGGGGTCCAGTATGGGATCGCCGTGAAAAGAAAACATTCTCACCAAGCGGGTTGCTAATTTAAGCGGAAAAGGTGCCGGGTGATTTCTGGTGGAAGCACCAGGGATGCTCCAGATTTGTCTGAACCAATGGTCAAAGTCCTTTTTATCTATCTTGCTTAACTTTCTTTGTTCCTCAGTTGGTTTTCGGTAACCTCCCGGTTTTCTCTGCATCAAAATAAATTCCAGGTCATTCTTTATTATAGCATTCGGCTCATAAGGTTTTCCCAAGAACTTCGACCCATTATCAACTTCAAAATTAGCGTTGGCTATTTTATACCAAATGATGGGATTCAAATTATCAAAACCAATTTTGCGACATAATACACAGATGTCGGCATGCAAGGGGAAAACAAGATGACGACCAAATTTGCGACGTGAAACGCAGACATCACCCACTACGCATACAAGTCTGCCTCCCGGCACTAGAAGCCTGCTGATAAAGTGGTTTTTTGTAGAGGTTTCATTTATGAAACTTGCNTTAATAAAGAGTCCGATGAATCGGACCGCTACAATATAGGGGGTTTTTCAGCGGTCTCCTAGGGACTGAAGTATTATAGAACCCCAGAAACAAGTTTGTCAAGTTTGTCCTTTGAGTTCAATCCGAAAAGCACTATGCACCAACCGGTTACAGATAACACCAGCGATAGTCACTTGCCCCGGTGGGGCCGGTAAAGATAACCTCGAGTGTGAGCGGCGAGGTTTCCCGGGTTCGCTCCACGTTGTTGTTATGAGACCTGGTGTCATTACGATACCTTAAGAACCAACCGCCGTTCCCGGAACGAGTTTCCTTATTTGACATTGGGACAAGGAAGCACTACATTATCTCATATCATATATACAAATTTCAGGAGATTACGGCAAAATGATCAATTATACCGCAAAATATACCAGGATTGGCTCCGGATACATGGGACAATTGGTAGAGTGGCCCGAAGTTATTACCGAAGGCAAAGACCTCGAAGAATGCTGTTTATGATACCAAATACCACCTGGTATGGATTCCAAAGTAGAGAAAGAGAATACTCAACCCGGAGATAGCACAGTGCGTGAAAGAGATGTCCCAGGAAATAGCAGAACAGTTTGAATTTGAGATAGACATCTGCTTCGGATAACACCTTTGTCTTGAGGCGAGAAGGAGAAAAGAAGCATGAAAAACTGGAAATGGGTCTCCTGGTTTCAACTCGGACTGCTAACGATAGTGTTACTACTGGCAGTAACTGTGTGTGCCACTGCTCTCCCCTGGCAGATAGAGACGGTAGACGCTACCGCCGATGTGGGCAACCATGCCTCCCTGGCCCTGGACTCCTCTAATCATCCCCACATCAGCTACTATGATGAGACCAATTCTGACCTCAAGTACGCCTACCAGGATGCAGGGGGTTGGCACATTGAGACGGTGGACAGTACCGGGACTGTGGGCTCGTATACCTCCCTGGCCCTGGATACATCAGACTACCCCCATATCAGTTACTATGATGAGTCTAACGGTCACCTCAAGTACGCCTACCAGGATGCAGGGGGTTGACACACTGAGACAGTAGACAGTACCAGGCTTGTCATTTGGCACTTCTCTAACTCCCTTGCTCTCGATGCTTCAGGCTATCCGCGCATCAGCTACTATGATGGCTCTAACCATGCTCTCAACTACGCCAGGGGACCGATATTGGTGAGCAATCTCACTCAAGGAACCCGGCACTTGACTATCTCCGAGGCAGTAGCAGCAGCTAGTAGTGGTGATGTCCTTCAGGTAGCCGGAACGAGCAGCAACCCGGTCTATGATAATGTAACTGTGGATGTAGAGAGCCTTACCATCCAGGCCTCTCCCGGAACCCCCGGGCTGGTGGTGGCTGCCGATGCGGCCAGTGATATTCTTCACGTTACCGCTGATTATGTGACCATCACCGGTCTTACCGTCTCGGGTGCCAGTGCCGCTGCCGGTATCTACCTTGATGGAGTCACTGGCTGCCGGATTTTGAACAACACAGTGAAGTAATCCCTTGTCTAACGGGAATATTCCTTCAAGGTTCTCCTCCCTGGCTACCGGTGAGCAAGGTGGGTGTCAAGTGACAATGATCACCGAGGAGCTCTCGCAAGCCCCGGGAGATAAGATGAAAGAACAGATTTGCCTGTGCTCATCTGATTAAGAAAAATAGCTTTTATGCCAAGATGCGAGAGCATGCTGACTCCATCATTTCCGATAATGACTTTGCTGATATTTACTGTCTTAATAATGGCCGGCCCTCTGTTCCTCCAGCCAGAATGACCAAAGTCCTTATTCTCCAGCACTATGAGAATCTATCTGACAGAAAGGTTCTTCAGATGCTTCGTCTCAACATTGCTTGGAAGTACGCCCTCAATGTTCCCGTAGGCTACGAAGGCTTTGATGACAGCCTCCTTACCCACTTTCGAGCCCGGCTTATTGTCAACAATAAAGAGAAAGTGGTTTTTAAGAAAACCTTAGAGTTGGCCAAGGAAGCGAAAGAGGGAATTGGCAGATCCCTGGCCTTTTACAATCAAGAAAGGCGACATCAGTCACTTGACTATCGAACACCAACTGAGGTATACTTCAATATGAGGAATCAGAAAACCACATCTATTGGTATCTTAAAGTATAACCAGTTAGTGTTCGACCAATGAGGTCCATCCCCTGCTTTTCTGGTTCAGATCGATTCAGAAGAAGAGAAAAGGGTGAGCGTGCAGGAGGATTCAATAATGTCGAAAGGGATAGGAAAACAACTATCAATCCTTACTTCGGTGGCTATGGTGATGACGTGGAGTGTGATTCTGGCAGAGGTCAGTCCCCCAGTACTCGGGCAACTGGCTGATACTCCCTGGCCCATGTTTCAGCGTGACCCGCAGCATACAGGAAGGAGTCCTTACCTCGGAATACAGAAGCCGGCCAAGAAGTGGGACTTCACCACTGGGAACGGTGTCGCCGCCTCCCCGGCCATCGGCTCGGATGGTACCATATACGTCGGATCGGCGAAGAACGCCGGACCCGGGGTGGATCATCCGCTCTATGCCATCAATCCTGATGGAACAGAGAAGTGGAACTATCCTACTAAGGGACCGATTGAATCCTCCCCGGCCATCGGATCAGATGGGACTATCTATGTCGGATCGGATGATATCAAAGTCTATGCCATCAACCCTGATGGGACCAAGAAGTGGGAGTTCAGTGTGGGAGGTGATATGATATTCTCCTCCCCAGCCATCGGATCGGATGGTACCATCTACATCGGATCGGGCAGTGACGGCAAGCTCTATGCCATTGGTGATACGACTGCCCCCACTGTGCCTGTTCTTTCTTCCCCGGCCAACAACTCCATTGTCAATACCTCTACCCCCACCTTTGATTACCAAGATTCTACCGATGAGGAGACCGCAGTTGATGGCTACCAGATCCATGTCGATGATGAGTCTACCTTTTTCTCTCCCGTGCTCGATGAATATCTCACCGAATCCCAGCACACCCCAAGCACTCCATTGGAAAAAAAGACCCATTTCTGGCGGGTAAGAGCAAAAGATAAGGCAGGTAACTGGAGTGACTGGAGTGAGGTATGGCGCTTTACCGTAGCTTTGCAGATCATTGCCTATCCCAATCCGTGCTATGCCGATGGCCTTCAAACTCTCAGGATTGCCAATCTTCCCCAGGGCTCGAGAGTTCATATCTATACTATCTCAGGAGAGCTGGTGAGGACCCTGAATGATAACACTGAAGTAACACCGGAAGACGGCTCAGCGATTGCCACCTGGGACCTCAGAAACGATACCGGGAGCCTCGTTGCCCAAGGAGTCTATCTTTATTTTGTTCCCAAGGCGACGGGAGGGGACCGGGTAGGAAAGATTGTGGTGCTCAAGGAGAGGAGATGAGGTGGGAACCACCGCCGCCAACTTCCTCAATCTTGGGATAGGAGCACGAGCAGAGGCAATGGCGGGGGGTGCCTTCACCGCTTTGGCCGATGATGGAGCAGCTTTATGGAGGTGATAATCCGGGACACGTTCCCAAAAGAAAAACGAAAAATTAGGAAGCCCCACGCAGCGGGAAGAGCTCTTTCGCTCTGAAGGTGACGGACCATGTGGTGATGATAGTGAGCGGGCTGCTACTGAGGCTAAAATAGCAAGAAAAGCGTTAGAGGCGTTTTGGTTGCAGCAGGCACTCCGCTGTCGGGTCAATCAAGTGTGTTCTTGGGCGAGAAGCGGTACGCGGGACAGGTTCTTGATTTGACGGTTGTTTGGACGCGGGTATACTGGGCGCGACCGTTTCGTGGCGGCGGGTTCCATGGTCGGGTCGCGCCGGGGAAAAAGAAGATGGAACCCAAAAAAAAGGAGAGTGGGAATGAAAAGAGGACGTGGATTACAGCTCGCACTAGGCGGGTTGGCGGTATCGGTGGTGCTGGCCTTCGTCCCGGGAGTAGTGGTCGCGGATGAGGTGGTGGGAGCTGGTGTGTTGCAGGCCGACCAGCCATACGCTGGTACGACGGTGCGGTTCATCAGTCTGAATTACCTCTACAGCCGGGCGATCCAGCAACTAGCGGCGAATTTTGAGAAGGGGACCGGGATCAAAGTGGAGATCGAGCTCTACGGTACCGAGGACAATTTTGTGAAGCAGGTGAGCGAACTGTCCCTGGGTGGATATGCCTACGACGTGGTGCAGGTTCCTCCATTCAATCAGGCGCAGTATCAATCAGCGGGTTGGCTGGCTCCTTTGAATGGGTATCTGGACGACCCCCTGCTCACCCCGGCGGCCTATGACGTGGACGACTTTTTCGGGGTGGGAATGACGACCGGTAATCGCGGGGGAGTCCAGCTGACGATGCCGATATTCTCGGCCACCATCCTGTACTACTATCGAACGGACGTCTTTGCCGACCACGGCATTGCCGGACCGGCAAAGACGTTCGAGGAATTGCTGGACATTTCGAGGAAGATTGATTCGGACGACGTGTCGGGCATCGTGCTGCGGGGTGTGCCCAGTATTGAACAGAACATGTGGCCCTTCGGGCTCATCGCCCGGGCGTACAGCAGCTTTTTCAAGGATTATCCCGGGGATATGCATCCCAATCTGACCGATCCCGCCTTTCTTGAGGCAGCGAATCTGTGGAAAGAACTCTTCCAGTATGGCCCCACCGGGATGAACACATTTACTCACGAGCAGGTTATCCTGAGTGGTCAGAAGGGTCTGGCGGCGCAGTGGCTGGACGGTCATCCTCTGGCCGGGCTGTTCCTGGATCCCGAACGTTCGAGCGTGGTGGGCAAGGTGGCGGCCGCCAGGACTCCCCGAGGACCGAAGGGCTGGTTCCCTGCCTTCTCTGAGCACGGAATCGGTATTGCCAAGGGTTCACTGCAGAAGGAGGCAGCGTGGGAGTTCATCAAGTGGGCCACCTCCAAGGAAGTGGAACTCGAGGCAACGCAGGTGTCGCAGTACCTGGCGGTGACGCGGAAATCCGTCTTCGCCGACCCGCGATTCCGGGAGAAATACTCCTACTTCGACGGGACCTTCCTGAGCATCTCCAAGGAGACCCTGGAGGCGAGAAGTCTGTACTTCCCGCCGATTCCGGAATGGCCTACGGTGGGCCACGTAATTGGCCGGGCACTTTCCGAGGTCACCTCGGGCCAGAAGTCTGCCGCGGATGCCTTTGCCGCTGCGAATTCGATGGTGAGCAGGATTATCAAGAACGCTGGTTATTACCGGTAGGCGCACTGGTAAGTATGGTTGGTGCTGAGGGAAAACAGTGGTTCTCACCCAATCGGTGGGAACCACTGTTGCGAAGAAGGAGCGGAGAGAATGAGGAGTCGAGAGGGTGAGTGCCAAGCTTGAGGAACGGAGAACCTTCACCGCGTTTTCACTGCCCCNAATCGTGGTCATAGGGATTCTCACCATTATTCCGCTGGGCTACATGGTGTACGTGTCCTGCACCTCCTGGAACCTGGCCCGACCCTGGGGCACCTTTTTCATTGGTCTGGAGAACTATCGCAGTCTGTTTCAGGATGTTGATCTGCTCAGTTCGTTCCTGGTGACTTTCTATTTCATCGTCTTTCCCGTGGCGGGGCAGATGGGTCTGGGTTTGGGAATCGCGCTGCTGCTTCACGCCGATATTCGGATTGTGGGCAGAACCAGACCGCTGTTTATCTTCCCCATGGTGATAGCGCCGGTACTGGTGGGACTGATCTGGAAGATGTTCCTCAATCCGCAGTTGGGGGGACTCACCGCCTGGCTCGGTTTATTACATCTTCCTCCAGTAGCGCTTCTGAGTACTGCCAGAGGAGCGGTTGCCGCGATTGCCCTGGCGTCAATCTGGGAATGGTTTCCCTTTGTAATGCTGATTTTGCTTGGTGCTCTGGAATCTTTTCCGGAAGAGCCATTCGAGGCGGCACGCGTGGATGGGGCGAGCAGAGTCCAGATTCTGCGTCACATTACATTGCCGCTGCTCAAGCCGGCACTGTTGCTGGCCCTCTCGTTCCGAGTGATCGAGAGCATGAAGGTGTTTCCCCTGATCTTCATCATGACCGGAGGAGGTCCCGGTAAGGCTAGCAGCAGCCTCGACTACTATGCTTACCTCAACGGGTTTGTCTATCTTGATATTGGGTATTCATCAGCGATCATGGTGCTCATGTTGGGGGTGATAGCAGTGCTGTGTTTCTCTCTCTTCCGGTCGCTGTTCAGCAGTCGGTGAATCGGGCAATATGGAGTGCGCGTATGAACTACAAGCTAACGGCCCAGGCTCGTGAATTTCTCTTGATCGGCATCACGGTGGTAGCGCTGGTGGGCATTCTTATCCCGCTGGTGTGGCTCTTCTTACTGTCCATCAAGTCGCCTCTGGACGCATTTAGTCCCGAGTCCTACTGGCGTTTCACCCCGACCTGGAGCAACTACCGCCAGGTGTTCACAGATTCGGCCTTCCAGCGCTATTTCTTCAACAGCTTCGTGGTGGCCTCGTGTTCGCTGACTGCAGGTTTAGCCATCGGCGTGCCGGCAGCCTTTGCGTTCTCTAAGTTGCGAAGCCGATTCAAGAATGTCCTCTTGGTGTACGTGATTCTCACCAGGATGATTCCCCCGATGATCTTCATCGTTCCTTATTTTCTTCTCTACCGGTATCTGGATTTGGTCAATACCAGGGTGGGACTGGTTGTGGCCTACACCAATATCAACGTGGCCCTGGTGGTGTGGTCCATGTGGACCTTCTTCAACGAGGTACCACGGGATCTGATGGAAGTGGCTCGTATCGACGGAGCCTCGATCGCTCAGACCTTTTACCGAATCTTCTTGCCGTTATCGGCTCCCGGCCTGGCGACGACGGCAATTATTTGCTTCTTGATGTCGTGGAATGAGTTCCTGTTTGCCCTGATCCTCACTCGGGGTGAGACGAAGACGGTACCCGTGGGTCTGATCGATCTCATCTCCTACGAGGGGGTCGAATGGGGCTTGCTGAGTTCCGGTGCCATATTAATGTTGCTTCCCATGCTCTTCTTTGCCTATGTTACCCGTAAGTACATTGTCAAAGGCTTGTTGGGCGGAGCACTCAAAGGCTGACCGTCATGTTTCGAGGAGGATCGAGTGACAACGCGAGAACGAGTTGTTCGTACGATGCAGGGGCAACGGGTTGACCGGGTGCCGATCTATGCGCTGTATCTCAGCGGGCGGGTTTTGAACCCGGTAGGACGGATGATTAATACCCAGTTGTCGCATCTGCTTCTGGACGGTGTGTCGGAGGCCATGGATGCCTGGATTACGGATGACCCCCGGTACCAGGAGATTGTCCGGGAAGCGGAGCGCTCCTGTGAGCGCGTGGGCGGTTACGTGTTCCCAGAGCTGGATCGACGGTTTTTTCTGGTCCCTCGGGAATACATTGAGGTGGCGGACGTCACCCGCCGTGACGATTCGCTGATGATTTCCTACCGGGTGCATACTCCGAAGGGGCCGCTCGACTACGTCTGCGAGAAACAGGATGATGTCTCCACGGTGTGGGACCGAAAACCCTTGATTACCAGCACCGAGGATGTGGCCAAACTCCTGTCGGTGCCGTACACACTGCAGAAGCCGGACGTAGACGATTACCTGAAGTATCGTGAGCAGGTGGAGACGGCCGGGGGACTGATGTACACCTGGGTGAGTGTCCCCATGGTGTGCGTGTCCCAGCTGTTTCGGTTCGAGGAGTTCCTCACCTGGTGTGTGTTGGAGAAGGAATTGATTAGGAAACTGATCCGGGTGGCTTTTGAGCGCATTTACCAGGTGCTGGAGTATCTGCTACAGCGGGGTGTAGGGCCGGTATTCCACTTCGGCGGCTCGGAGCAGGCGACGCCACCCATGATGTCCCCGGCACTCTACGACGACTTTGTGGTGGCCTTCGACCGGCAGCTCTTTGACTTGGTACATCGTTATGGCAAGTACGTGCAGGTGCACTGCCACGGGCAGATTCGCACCGTGCTGCCCAAGCTGTTGGACATGGGAGTGGATCTCCTGGACCCGATGGAAGCACCTCCCAGTGGGGACGTTACGCTTAACGAGGCCAAGCGCATGGTGGACGGGCACATCACCCTGGTGGGAAACATTCAGTTCGATGACATGGAACGCCGCCAGTCGGCGGAAATTGATACCACGGTCCGATCAGCAATCGAAGAGGGAGGTCCTGATCACTTTATTCTCTCTACTACTGAGGCTCCGGTAACCCGGGTCTCCCCCCGCATGCGGGACAACTACCTTCAGTTGATTGAATCAGGTCTCAAATACGGCAGGCACGCCTCACCGGTCTAATCCTTTCAATATTCGATTCCGGCCCACGCGGCAACCCATCCCTGGTAGGGGTGCTTGGTCTCCTGGATGATACTGACCAGGAAGGTCGGTTTCAACAGAGTGAGCGGAGCGCCGCGGCCGCTCAGCACCAATTCGAGCTCCGGTAGTTTGCCTTACGGAAGAATAAGCCATTTTTCTTGTTTAATTAAGTTCTCCCGAATTTACACCCTTATTATTTATACTACCTATATGTCAACTACATCAATATGGGTGAGATTGAGGGGCGAGATGAGTACGGCAGTATCAACGGCTAAGTTCAGTGGTGCGCTTTACCACATCCACTGGACGATTTGTTAGCCGAGTCTTTTTTCCAATCCAACTCCAGGAACCAGTAGCCACCATGGGCGACTTGACCCTTTTCCCTGATGTAGAGTCTCGATGAGAATATCGGGCCATCAGTCACTAAGGTATGATATTCTCCCAATTCTCCCGAAGGATCAATGCCGACC
>AQRW01000117.1 GCA_000402295.1 Candidatus Aerophobus profundus SCGC AAA252-L23 | reverse complement strand
CGAGCAAAGCTGCGGCTACCGCTTTACCCTGGCTAAAAAATGTTTCCCCAGAAACATCCAAAGATCCCTAAACCTTACTTTCTAGTAAAGATTACCTACCACCACATTTAGATAATATTTGGGCTTTTAATCTACTGGACCAATCAGTCGATAAACTAACTAATCATTATGTCCACACCAATCCAGGGCCATAAAAGCAAAAATCTTGGCACACTGGATTACATCTTCTATCGGCACAAACTCATCGGGGCCATGGATACCGTAAGCAATACTGCCGGGACCAAACAAAACTGTTTCGATGCCCTCTTCTGAAAGAAAAGTAGAGTCAGCCACCGCTTTAAAACCAGAAATCACTGCTTCTTGAGCAAAGACATCCTTAAAAGAAGAGGCCAGACATTTTACCCCCGGATGATCAGGAGAAACCTCAACCATTGGCCTCCAGCGCTGGACCACTGGAAAGTTGACCTGGGGAGGATTTTCTCTCAACCAATCGTCAGTTGAAGCCAGGGCAGCCACATGTTTTTTAATTTCCTCAACAACTTCTTCATCTTTCAACCAATAGGGATACCAGACACAATAGGTTATCTTGCAATATCCAGGAACCGCTCCTAAGTATGTACCTCCCTCAATAAAGGAGGGATTAATAGTAAAAATTCCTACTCCCTGTTGATCTATAGGCTCCGGATAACCCCCTCCTCCCAGGATTTGATCCCGCCATCTCTCATTAAGCTGGATCTCTAATCGCTGAAACAACTCGATAAAGGGAACAGCTTTGATAATGGCATCAACTCCCACCTTACTCCCCCAGGGAAGTCCGTACCTCTGAGGGAAAAGAACCTGATTACGGGCACTGGTGTGCGCTTCTTTACCCGGAATAACCAGCTCAAAAAAGAATACCCCCGGCGACTTTATGTGAATCTCGCAGTTGGTCGGCTCACCGACAATGGCAAAAGGAGCCCGATAACCCTTCTCTATAGTAGCTTTTGTACCTATGGTTTCACCTTCCTGCGATTCTTCTCCCACCACCGATTCCACATAAAGATCCCCCTTTAGCGGAAAACCGGTATCCTTCAAGGCTTTGGCCGCCCAGATCATAGAAGTGAGTCCTCCCTTCATGTCACTGGCTCCCCTTCCGTAGAGACGTCCCTTCTTAACTGCACCTTTCCAGGGGTCCATAGTCCATTTTTTTCGCTCCTGGTCAGTCACCGGAACTACATCGCAGTGCCCATTAAAAATCAGGGATTTCCCTCCCCCTTTTCCCTGGAGAGTAGCAACTACGTTGGGTCTTTGGCTAAATGAATCAGCCGACCACAAATCCACTCTATCAAATGCAAATTCTCTCAGTCGTTTAGAAAGCCACTCTTGAGCTTCTTTTTCCTCTCCTTTTCCCGAAGGACCAGGATTTTCGGACTTAAAAGAAAGAAACTGACGAAGAAAGTCAACTATTTCTCGACGGTGATCCTCTATATATTGGACCAGTTTTTCCTTCCCCGATGTCATTTTCGCTACCTCCTCTTTTAATTTTTAGAACCCTCCTTTTATTACCCTAAGATTATTTTAATTAATGACAAAAAAACCCAACTTTGTCCAATAATGACCGTGAGCTTGAGACGAAAGAAAATTAAAGATGGGGATACAACTTAAAAAGGAAATCACCTATTTGATAGCTCCAAAAGTTAATCCCCGAATCAGATACTTTTGAATGGTCAAGGAAAGAACAATCATAGGAAGGATACCCAGGCAGACACCTGCGGATAAAGGCCCCCACAGAGTACCTATTTCTGTCTGCAGAGCAGCCAGTTTTATGGGGACAGTACTGGCCTCCTGGGCTACCAGTACCAGAGCAAAGAGAAACTCATTCCAACAGAGGATAAAGCCCAAAACAAAGGCGGCCATAATTCCCGGGGCCGAAAGAGGAAAGACAATCCGGAAAATCACGGTTATCCTGGAAGCACCGTCTATTAAAGCAGCTTCTTCCAACTCTCTAGGTATTCCCTCTAAGAATCCCACCAATAACCAAATTAAGAAAGGAAGATTGGAAGCAAGATAAACAAATATCAGCGACCATAAACTGTTTTGCAAACCCCAATTTCTAAAGATGACAAAGATGGGTAGAACCAGAACAATGGGTGGGAGCATTTGAGAACCCAGAGTTCCAAATTGCAGAAATTTTCCGCCGGTGTTAAAGCGATTAAAAGCATAGGCAGCTACAAAAGCAGCCGGTATGGTCAGGGTAGTGGAAACCAAAGCTATAATGAGACTATTCCTCATATAGAGGAGAAAGTTAAGTTGGGTAAAAAGCCAGGTATAGTTCTCAATAATTGGCTTGAATAACCACTCCGGGGGTATTTTAAAAATAATTATTTTACTGGCTAAAGAAGTCCGGAAAATCCAAAGTACCGGAAGAAGAACCCCCAAAGAGAAAGCAATGAGAACTAAATAGGTGAAAAAATTAGCTATCTTTTTTCTAATGTGCATGGAAGAAGTAATTTGTCCCATTACCTTTTTCCCTTTAAGAAGTCGGCCCCAGTACTTATCCTTATTTAGCCTGACCTGGTTAAATCTGCGTTCCTCTCATTGCCCTAAACAAAAAGACCGCCACCGTCATAACAATGGCCAAGAATAAGTAAGATTGGGCGCATCCCCCGGCCAAATTAAGCGAGGAAAAAGTAACCCGATAAATATAATAACTGAGGACATCAGTACTAACTCCCGGACCTCCCCGGGTAAGAACGTAGATAAGATCGAAAGTTTTGAAGGCAAAAATGGTTCGAAGAAGAAGAGCGATAACAATAACCGGCTTCATCAAAGGGAAAGTGATATAAATAAGTCGCTGTAGCCCCGAGGCCCCATCAATAGCTGCAGCTTCGTAAGGCTCTTTGGGAAGAGAAACAAACCCGGCTAACAAAATCAGAATCATAAAGGAAATCTGGTGCCAGATATCCACCATTAGTACAGTCCAAAAAGCCGTTTTTGATGAACCCAGCCAGTTAACCGGGGTGAAACCTATTGTTCTAATCAGATAATTAGCTATACCGAGCTCCGTATGCAGAAACATTCGCCACATCAGAGCTACCGCTACCGGAGCCATAACCATGGGAATGGCCAAAATGGTATAAAAAACAACCTTGAACTTGATGTCCCGGCTAAGAAGAAAGGCAATGACGAACCCCAGGAAAAACTCCAGAAAAACCACACAAACCACAAATTTACAAATTACATAAAGTGAATTAAGAAAATACTGATCTTTCAGTGCCTCCAGGAAGTTGTCGAACCAGACAAAGGTGTCCCACACCGGAAAGACAAAGGTATAGGTGGAAAAACTGGTAATAAGAGCCCAGATAAGGGGCCAGAGAACTATCGCTATCAGGATAGCTCCGCTGGGGAAAAAAAGTAAATATCCTAACAGTTTATTTTTAGCTTGAGCGGAGACCACTTTGCCTCTCCTAGCTCCCCGTGGTTTCATTTTGTCTTAAGAGTTTACCTCATCTTAACCAATGGCGAAGGCCAGATAGCTCTCATATATCCAGCCTTCGCCAAAAAACTTCTAATTACCGATACAGTTTTGCTTTTTTGGTTAACTTATTTAGTCCGCTGGCGGCTTCGTCAAGAGCCTTCTGAATATCTTTTCCCTCCACAATTAGTGACAGTTCCCTACCTATCACTTCAATCATCTCGGTAGAATAGAGAAACTCGGGCACCGGTTTAGCTTTTTCCAGTCCCTTCATAATCATCGGATAATAGGGATATCTTTCTACCACTTCCGGGGCCTGAAAAGCATCCCAGCGCGTGGGAGCGCCACCCTGCAATGCTCTTTTAATAACTATCTCTGGAGATTCTACCCAGGAGATGAATTCCCAGGCCGCTTCCTTATCCGGAGAACTCTTGGGGATAGCCCATCCCCATCCTCCATTAAGATTGGCCCCTCCCGGCATAGGTTGGAAGAGGATGTTCCCGGCTACCTGGGACTCGAGGGGGTTATTCAAACTGGTAAAGAACATCCAGAAAGTCACCAGGGAAAAGGCCTTACCTTGAGCCATCATATTGATAGCCTCGTCAAATCCAAATCCAGGAGCACCCATGGGAGCATTAAGATCCATATTCTTAGCGTAGAGACGAGCTGATTCTACCCCTTCAGCATTGTTTATGATGGCATGCCAGTTCTCATCATAATAGTCACCTCCACAACTAAAGAGATAATTTGACCATTCCATGCAAATAGGATCTGGTTTCAATCCCATCATCGAAGCACCGTAAACATCCATTTGTCCATCGCCATCAACATCCTGGGTCATCTGACTGCACAAATCAACATACTCTTCTACCGTGTCAGGGATTACCACCCCTGCTTGGGTAAGCAAATCGTTTCGATATATCAAAATCATGGTGTAATTATAGAAGGGAAGCATATACAGTTTTCCCTCATAATATCCCACCATATCCAGCATAGAGGGAAGATAATCCTCCAATTTAATGGCCGGAGTTTTATCTACGTAGGGTTCGAGTTGCTCCAACCAGCCAGCCGCTGGAAACTCCCCCGCCCAGTAGTTATCCACCACAATGGCATCATAAACTCCTGTGGGACTCAAAAGCTGCGGAAGAAGCTTACCGTGCATCTGCGCATAGTTGACGATTTCAAATTCCACTTTTATTCCGCTTTCTTTTTCAAATTCGGGCAGCAGGTTCTGAATGTAAAAAGTATCAGGAACGGCTTCCATCAGGAGATTAATGGTTTTAGCCGAAGCGGTAGCGGTAAATGTAAGTAGGCCCATTAGCATTACCACCATCAAAATAACCCCTATTTTCTTCATGGCTCACTCCTTTTTTGTTATTCTTTTATCTCACCCTTGAATAAGATTGATAGATACAATCACCTCCTTTAAAAATAGTGATTTTATTATGACAAAAAAGTGGAGTTTAGTCAAATATATCTCCGATCTCAAAAAATCCTTTACAACTTCTCTCAAAACTGGTAGAATTTCTTCTGTTTTTTCACTGGTATTTATCTATCCTCGCCTCCTAAAAGTTTTTTAGTGAAAAAACCCTTTGGCACATTAAAGTTCTCCGTCCAGGTAGTCGTAGGCTTCAGCCGGCATTTTAGTCGCAAGTTAAAAGGTTGCAGCTACTATGACCTTTAGTCGTAAGTTTTAACTTGCAACTAAAGTCGTTCTTAGCTACAAATGAATTGTTTAAAATTTTGCTGGGTTAAAATGGGTTAAAAATAAAGGAGAGAGATTTTGATAGTTAATTTCCTTAGTCTTATCGGGTTAGGTATGGGCATTGGTGTTCTCTCAGGATTATTTGGAGTGGGAGGTGGATTCTTGCTTGTCCCGATGCTCAATGTTCTTTTCAATATCCCTTATAACATTGCCGTGGGTAGTAGTCTCTGCCAAATGATAGGAACTTCCACCGCGGCCACTTTAAAACACAGAGGTTACGGTCATATAGACTATAAGCTGGCTGCTTCTGTCTTGTTGGGTGCGGTAGTTGGAACAGAATTGGGAGCCCGTCTGCTTATGTGGCTAAAAGGGTTGGGAACTGTGATAATTCATACTTCCTCTATTAGTAAAATGTATCTTTGGGTAAATATAGTCTATATGATTCTTCTCTGTTTTGTAGGAATTTCTATGTTTCTGGAAAGTAGAAAAGCCAGGAAAAGACCTCCTCGGGGAGGAGTGGTGGAAACCAGATTTTCTCAAAGGATTCAAAAGATAAAAATACCTCCCATTATTTCTTTGCCCATTTCCAAAGTAGACTTTATTCCCCTTTGGAGTCTAATCGGTCTGGGGTTTGCCGTAGGAATGTTCTCCGGGCTTTTAGGGATCGGAGGAGGCTTCGTGATGACTCCCTCTTTAATTTACTTATTTGGAGTTCCCACCAGCGTGGCTATAGGAACAAGTCTCTTTCAAATGATTTTTACCTCAGGATATGGGTCATTAACTCATTTTTTGAAGGGAAATATAGATTTTAGGCTGGTGGCTTGCATTTTGTCCGGTTCTTTGATTGGTTCTCAATTGGGGAGTATGCTCAATAAGAAGCTAAGAGGAGCTCATATAAGATACTACTTTTCCTGGGTAATCTTCATCGCCGTAGGAATTATTTTAGTTAAATTCCTTTTGGTTACCGGTTATCTGGGTAGCTAATCACCGGATCGCTCCCATGGTCAAACCTCTCACCAGATACTTTCTGATAAATACTCCCAGAAAAAACACCGGCATAACCAGAATGATCCCGGTAGTCATCACCTGCCCCCAAACAATACCATATTCGGTCATTAATCTCTGACAGGCTACCGGTAGAGTCTGGGTGCTACCCGAGGTAAATACCACGGCAAAAGCATAATCATTCCAGGCAAACATAAAACAGAGAGCCCCCATAGCCACTAAGCCGGGTTTAGCTAACGGTAGGGCAATGCGAAAAAAGCTTTGCAGTTTGGTGCAGCCGTCAACTAAAGCTGCCTCCTCCACATCTCGGGGGATTTCCAAAAAGAATCCCCGCATCAACCAGACGGCGAAGGGTAAATTAAAAGTGGTATAGGCTAAAATCAGCGCCTGCAGCGTACCCACTAAGCGAAATTTTCCAAAGAGGATATAAAGTGGGAGCATCACGCCCACAATGGGAGCCATTCGGGTGGTAATCATCCAGAAGGCTAGGTCATTCTTACGGCGGATTTTTCCTCGGGCCAATCCGTAGCCGGCCAAACTACCCAGAAACACAGCAATAGCCGTAGAAGAAAGAGCGGCAATCAAACTGTTTACTACATAAGAAGGAAATCCCTTGGTGGCAAAAAGGTTGCGGAAATTGGACAAATTTGGTTTGAAAAACCAGGTAGGGGGAAGAATAAACATAGAAACATCAACCTTGAAGGCTGAAGAAATCATCCAGTAAACCGGGAAAAGCCACCAAAAAATAAAAATCGCCAAAATAATTGCCAATCCGACCTTAGTGGATAAACGTTTTAGAGAATGCCCTCGAGAGACTTGTTGATTTTCCTTTTTCATAGTATCCTCATTCTTGTTCCATCCCGGAAAAAAAGCGAACAAAGACCATCCCCAGGACAATGGTTACAATTAACATCGAAATAGTTAAGGTGGCCGCATAACCCATTCGCCAGGCCTGGAAAGCCTGATCGTAAACCCCAATGGCTATGATCTTAGTCGCGTCAGCCGGTCCACCCCGAGTAGTAACTAAAAACTTAACGAAGTAGCGTAGAATATCCATAGTCCGGATAATCAAAGCCACAAAAAGAATAGGCTTGAGCATAGGCAGGGTAAGATATCCCAGTTTCTGCCAGGCGTTGGCCCCGTCAATGGAGGCCGCCTCAAAAGGCTCCCGGGGAAGTGACTTTAGACCAGCCAAAACAATAATTGTCACCAAAGGAGTCCACTCCCAGATATCCAGACCAATAAGAGCTAACAGGGCAATTTTTCCATCCCCAAATATACTAATATCCTTAAACAATCCTAATTGATGAGCAAAATATGAATAGACGCCATAAGAGTCGTGAAGCATATATCTACCCATAAGTCCTACCAGGACAGGGGCAAAAAACATTGGGCTCAGACTGAGAGTAGTAAGCAGATCTTGAAATATCCGGATTCTATTCAGCAAAAGTGCTGCCGCAATACCCAGAATTATCTCACAAGAAAGAGCCCCCAGAGCATACTTTAGAGTCACTATCCAGTAAAGCGCCACCTTAGGATCTGTGAACATTCTCACCCAATTGCGCAGTCCCACCCATTCCACCTCGCGAATGCCCGACATCACCTGAACATAAGGATAATGCTTAAAGCTCAACTGGACAGTATATATAAAGGGGAAAACCGTGATCACCACCAGCACAATGAGAGCCGGCAAAATCATCCAGAACTCGGTGGGTATCTTTTTTTTCATTTCTTGACAACTCTCTGAAGACCCATACTTCTGTTAATTTTCTACAAGGAGCACCTCACCTGTAAGAGTGAGGTGCTCCTATACACTTAATTACTTTTTCAGTTTCTCCTGAAGTTCTGTCCAACCGGTAGCCTCATTTACTTGTTCCACAATGTCTTTCATAGTCTGCTCCGGAGTCTTTAATCCTTGAAGCATGTAGGCCAGTTCCGTATACTGAATAATTAGAGTTTCCACGAACATAGGCATCTTGGCTTCCACGTATTCCAGATTCTCGGGTTTCCAGGATTCGTACATAACATCGGCAATTATCGCCCCCGGATAGGTTTTGTTGGCTATCCACTGTCTCACCTCCGGGTCCTGATAGGCTGATTTCCGTACCGGAGTGGAGCCCATTTTGAAAATCGCTTTCTGCACCGGCATACTGGACTGCCAGATAAGAAATAACCAGGCAGCTCTCTGGTGATCTTCCGGAACATAGGAATTAATGGCCAGAGCGGCGCCACTGTAGTAGTTATGGGATTTCCCATCTTTACCTCTGGGAGCCAGAGCCACCGCTGTTTTTCCGACTACTTTGGATCGAGTGGGGTCCTCAAAGGTAATGATGAAATCGTGCCAGTTAAAACACATGGCGAATTCATCTCCCTTGGCAAAGGCCTCACCTAAATCGGACCAGTCCCAGGAAGGACTTGAGGGATGAGCCACGTTGTTAATCAGGTCCTGGTAAAACTTGGCCGCTTCAATGGACTCGGGTGAATCCCAGAGACATCTTCCCGGAAAGATGGTTCCCCAGCTCTCCGTCTCCGGATTCTCAAAACCCCGGGCTCCCCAACCCCAGAAGACATTACTGAAATCGCAGTAGAGGGAATTCCACTGTTTGGCCATATGCCCGGCTCCGTATTTCACCTCGCTTACATTATCGTTAATCCACTGAGCTATCTCTTTGTACTGCTCCCAGGTAAGGTTAGGACCGGGTGTCCAATCATATCCTTTTTCCGCCATAAAGTCCTTTTCGTACTTATCAAAAATATCTTTTCGATAGAACCAGATGAGCGTCGAGGCATCATGGGGAACACCAATTTGCCGGTACTTATCCACAAAATACGAGGTAGAAATCAGATGGGGCTTGAAGAAATCATCCAAATCAATGTGCGGAAGGTTAGGATCACTGTTAAACCGACTGACATCAACCAGAATGCTGCTGTAGGCCGGAGGAATCTGCCAGCGGGCGGCGTAAATGACATCAATTTCACTGGATCCTGAGCCCAGCTCCAGCATCAATTTAGTCACCAGATCAGATACATTGGTCCGGGTAACATTGACCTTGATACCGGTTTCTTCGGTGAACTGGGGCAGCAAATCCAGAATGGCCCCGGCTGCCGGAGTATCCTCAGTGAGGAAATTCAAAGTAATACCCTTGCCCTTAAATTGACTCCATTTCTCTTCCTCGGTCATACCATAGACGGCTCCTACCAGAGAAGAGAGAAACAGAGTCGCCAAGGCAACTACCATAATCCTTTTTCTTAGCTTCATTGTCTCTTTTACCTCCTTAGTATTTTAGATACTTCTCTTGCTTACCATATCCCCCCGCATCACCTCCTTTTGTCTCCCTGAAAATAACACCTTATTTCAATGCCCCCAGGGTCAATCCCCGGGCCAGAAAATTCTTCATGAAGAAATAAAGCCCCACCATAGGCAACATAATCAGCACAATCCCAGCACAGAGGGGACCTACCAATAATCCCCGCTGGGTCAGAAGAGCGGACAGAGCTACTGGAAGAGTCCTGGAGCGGTTACCCGTCAATATAAGGGCAAAGAGAAATTCATTCCAGACTAGAACAAAACTAAATAGCCCGGCTGAAAGCACCCCGGGTAAGGAAATCGGCACTATGACCCTAACAAAGGCCATAATGCGAGAGCAGCCATCGATCATGGCTGATTCTTCAAGCTCCCGAGGAACTCCTTCAAAAAAACCAATGAGAATCCAGATCACAAATGGCAGACTAATAGTGAGATAGACAATAATCATTAGAGTTCTAGTATGCAATAAATGAGTTATTCTGGCCAGAAGGAAAAAGGGAATAACCAGGGTTACGATCGGTAACATTTGAGTACTCAATATACTCACCCGCATCAGATCGCCACCAGTGCGAAATCGAGAGAAGGAATAGGCAGCCAGAGACCCTATGGTCAAAGATACCAGAGAAGTCATTACCGCAATGTAGAAACTGTTAAAGAAATAGAGATAAAACGGCTTTTCCGTAAAAATATGCACATAGTTCTCCCCGGATGGAGGAGCCAACCATTTTGGAGGAATCTGGTAGGCCACCACTTTTTGCACCAGGGAGGTACGGACTACCCATAACAATGGTAGCAAGATACAAAGACAGGCCACGATCAAGATAAAATGCACCAGGTAGTCCACGAACTTACTTTTATGCACCATGCCCTCCGGGAAATTACGCTTCTCTTCCCAGTACCTTAATAAAAACCAGACTGAATATCAAAATAATTCCCAATAAAAGATATGAAACCGCCGCCGCCTGCCCCATATGTAAAGTACGAAAAGCGATGCGATAAACAAAATAACTCATGGTCTGAGTTCTGCTTCCCGGTCCTCCCCGGGTACAGACATAAACCAGGTCGTATATTTTCAAACAACTAATCAGCCGAATTAACACGGCTACCAAAATTACCGGTTTGAGCAGAGGCAAGGTTATATGCCAGAATCTCTTTACCGAAGATGCTCCATCTACAGTAGCTGCTTCCAAAGGTTCTACGGGAAGATTGGTTAATCCAGCTAATAAAATTAACAGAATAAGAGAAGTTTCGTGCCAGACATCCACCGCAACGAGGGCCGGCATAGCCAGATGGCGATCACCAAACCAGCCCTGAGGAGGAATCCTTAACCAACCAAGCAGGTAATTGGCTATACCTAAACGAGGATGTAAAATTAGTTTCCATATAAGCCCCACTGCCACGGGGGTAATCAACACCGGAATCATTAGAATAACCATATAGACATTTCTGAATCTGAGATTCCTTCTATTGAGCAATAAGGCCAGACCGAAGGCGATGAGAAGCTCCAAACCTACCGCTGCGGCAGTGTATTTAAATGTATTCAGTAATGAGACTAAGAGCTCTTGGTCGAGGAATGCCTGTCCATAGTTAGCCAGCCCAATGAAGTCACCCAATCCTGTGATCATTAGATATTCATGAAAACTGATGTACAGGGAATACAGGAGAGGGAAAGCAATGACTGCCCCCAAAATCACTATCGCTGGGATCATTAGTTGGTATTTTATATGTAAATGAAGCATCCCCCAAATTCTTCTTTGCATCCGGCCTGGCTTGTCTAAAACTCTCATTATTTTTCTGTGATCTCTACCTTAATCCAAGCATTTCCTGAACCATGGGGTCTTTACTGGCCAGTTTATCCAGATCCTTAGCCGCTTTGTTCATAGCCTCCACTGGCGAAAGATCACCAACTACCATAGCGGACATATATTTCCCCACGATCTCGATCATTTCCGTGGACTGACTGATAATCGGTTGAGGAGTTCCTTCCGCAATAACTTGCCGGAATACCTTCTGAAACGGATACTTCTCTAAGAAATACTTGTCGCTGTATATCCATTCCTGGCAGGGCATTCCACCAGCCATAGCCCTTTGATAAGCTATCTTGTCGGACTCTACCCACTTAAGAAATTCCCAGGCAGCTTCCGGATTCGGTGAACTGGTAGGTATAGCCCAGCCCCAACCTCCTAATTGACCGCCTTCCCCGGGAATCACTACCACGTCAATCTTTCCGGCTACCTTTGACTTAGCGGGATCCTCCAATTCGGGCATCAGAAGATTGTGAGAAATAGCAAACACCGCCTTTCCTTGGGCAACGGTGTTGAACATATCGTCGAAGTTTGCTCCTGTTGCCCCGGGCTGAGCGGCAGTATCGACCAAATCTTTGTATATACGGGCTGCCTGGATAGCCACCGGGCTGTTAATAGTTGATTTCCAGGTAGTACGGTCGTAAATATCTCCGCCCATAGAATATAGGTAATTGGTCCACTCCATAACAATTGGGTCAATCCGGGCAGCTTGCATGGCGCACCCAGCTACTCCGGAGGGAGCCACTTTAGCGGCTAACTTGGCCACTTCCGCATATTCCGGAATACTCTGAGGAATTCTCCATTCTCTCCCAAATTTCTCCTTATAGGCTTTTTGGAACTTGGAACCATTGACGATGTCTTTCCGATACATCAAGGTCAAAGGATAGGTCCAATCAGGTAGCATATAGGCAATGCCCCCAAGTTCACCGGTCATCTCCCACAAGGACTTGATATATTTCCCATTACTGGTAGTTGGCTCATTTTTTATCCGTTCATCTAAGGAAAATAACCACCCCGCGCTGACGAACTCCCCCACCCAATAACTGTCCACTTGCAGGAAATCATACATACCTGATCCTTCTGGAGCAATTAGATTAGGCAAGAGTTTTTCGTGCATGGTCATATACTGGACGGCTTCTATATCTACCTTAATACCGGTTTGTTTTTCGAATTCCGGAAGAAGATCTCGTACCGCCGTGGTCTCCGCAAGTTCCTCCATCAGTGTGTGCAAGGTAACTCCGGCATAAGGTTTCTCCGCAATTGCCCCCACACATAACATAGACAATACCACCAACACGGATAGCCCCATAATTACAATTTTGTAACCGACTTTCCTTTTCATTGTTTTTCTCTCCTCTTTATAACTTCTTTTTTCAGCTAAAAGTCCTACAACTAAAAGATCACCTCCTTTCCTGTCCTTGTTAACTCCCAATCACCTGACCAATTTTTTAGGGTCTCTTAAGGAAGATACTCTTTCCAAAGCTCCACACTTTCTTTTAGCTCAGTAAGAACTAACTCCTCTTCAGCTTCAAAAGGATGGATAATCTCTAAGAGTAAGGTAACTTCCTCGGCCCCGGAGTCATTTATGGCATCAATGACTCGAGGAGGCTCCATTATTCCTCTCTCGTTATACTTCCGGGTAAAGGGCCAATGATGGTCGGCTTGACCATCAGTCTGCTGAATATGAATAAAAGGGGAACATTGGCTCAGTTCCCGAAGCCACTCATAAGTGTCTCGATCTTTACCACTGATTCCCACCGTACACTGGTGCCCTAAATCCAGGCAAAACTCTACCGGTATGACGGACTTTTTATTTACTCTTTCGTACAACTCCTTGGCCTCTTTGATAGTACAGGGCTGCTCCCGGAGGCAAGGCATGGGCTCCCAGAGAAGAAACCTCAGTCCAGCACCCTTGGCCACTCGAGAAAGGTGCCCCAGAGCATCTATGAGAAAATCCATGAGATATTTTCTCCGGGTAGTATTCTGGTAATCCTCTACACTTAAAGCCCCCAGATGACCTCCGGTCCCTTCTGCTCCCATCTTAGCCGTCACGGCAACAGCTTTCTCATACCAGTTTAGAGCATCCATTCTCATCCCCAAGTCGGGATGCAGCAATAGATTGAAAGAATAAGCGGCCAGGCCGGTGAAAGTGCTGGTCAAGTGAAGGTCGTACTTCTTGGTCGCCTGGATTATCTGTCCACAAATCTTATCTCTGGTAGAGGCAAGAGTTCTGGGGTCCAAAAGATCCAGGGAGAATTGGACATATCTGACCCCCCAGGTCTCTCCGATAATTCGGCACCAGGCCTCTGGCTCAGGCCATCTCTTCGCCGCAAAACAATTCATTACTCCTAGATTTATCTTAGCCATTTCTCTCCTCGCAGCACATGAAAACAGAGAATCTTGAAGAACAATTTACTCCTACTCAATCAGCGATACCACACCAATTCATAGCCATCACCGCATACACCTTACAACACTCTATTACCTGCTCTATCGGTACATACTCATTAGGTCCGTGAGTTCCCATTCCTAAATCACCCGGACCCAGTACCACCGAAGGAACTCCTTTCTTTCCCAGGAAAGTGGCATCACAAACTGCTTTAAACCCCGTCTGGATAGCATCCCCACCAGTAGCTTCTTTGAAGGAAGCCACCAGTGTCTGGACCCCTTGGTGATCCTTAGACACCTTAGTCGGCTCCCAATCCTGCATTATAGGAGCATTAAATTCGGGAGGATTCTCTCTCATCCAGTCATCGGTGGAGGCAATTGCCTGAATGTGCTTCTTAAGCTCAGTTATTACTTCTTGTTTATCAATCCAATTAGGATACCAAACACAACAGGTAAGCTTACAATAACCAGGTACGGCTCCGAGGTAACTCCCCCCTTCAATAAATGACGGATTAATCGTAAAAATCCCAATACCCTGTTTATCCAGCG
>AQRW01000116.1 GCA_000402295.1 Candidatus Aerophobus profundus SCGC AAA252-L23 | reverse complement strand
ATTTGGTAGGCGTAGGCTTTAGCCTGCGTGTATTTACGCAAGTTAAAACTTGCGGCTACCCTAACCTCTTTACGCAGTTTGAAAGCTGCGGCTACCCTTACTAATGTCAAATGTTGGGATCTGACCCCGTAGGTTTCCCGTGGGTTGACAGAGAACTAAAGGGCTAATATAGTTTGATTTATAGAGGCGGTTTCCAAAGATGAAGAAAAAACTTAAGATTAATCTGATATCCCTTGGCTGTTATAAGAATTTGGTAGATAGTGAGGTAATTTTAGGGAGGTTGGCTGAAAGGGGATTTATACCTACTCCATCTTCCAAGGCGGCTGATGTGATAATCATAAATACCTGTTCTTTTATTAAGAGAGCCAGGAAGGAAAGTCATCAGGTGATAGCTCGGATTATCTCGGGAAAATCTCCAGAGCAAAAGCTGATTATTTGTGGATGTCTTCCTCAGTTGGAAAAAAGGTCTCTTTTTGAGGAATATCCGCAGATAGATGCGCTTCTGGGTAGTGCAGATTTTTCGGAAATTGACCAGATAATTGTATCCTTGTGGGAGAGCGGGAGTCGATTTTTTAAGGTAGAAGAGCCTATTTTTCTCTATGACTCTTCTTTTCCTCGATTTCTTTCCACTCCTCCTTCCTATGCTTATCTAAAAATTGCTGAAGGATGTTCCAACAATTGTAGTTATTGTCTCATTCCCCACCTGAGAGGAAAATTCAGGAGTAGGATCTCGGAAGATGTTTTGAGAGAAGCCAGAGACTTAGTTCATCTGGGGGTGAAAGAGCTTATTCTTATAGCTCAGGACACCTCTCTTTATGGATATGACTTAAAGGGAAAATCTCTTTTGTCCTCACTTTTAGCTAGTCTTGAGGAAATAAAAGACTTACTTTGGATCCGGCTTCTTTATGCGCATCCTTCCCATTTTCCCTCCTCTTTGTCAGATTATATTTCTACTTCGGAAAAGGTGTGCCCATATATTGACTTACCCCTTCAGCATACCCATTCGGAAATACTCAGATTAATGGGTCGTCCTCAATTTGAAGAAACTGAGAGACTAATAGAGAAGTTGAGAGAAAAAATATCTGGAATTACTCTTCGTACTACTTTGATGATAGGATTTCCCGGGGAGAAGATAAAGCATTTTCAGAAAATGCTTAAGGATGTGGAGAGGCTCAAATTTGACTGGCTGGGAGCTTTTATTTACTCACGAGAAAAGGGTACACCAGCTTTTTCCTTCTCGGGACAGCTTTCTCTCAGGGAGAAGAGAAGAAGATACCGAGAGCTTATGGATTTGCAGAGAGGGATTACTAATCAGATTAACCAGGCCAGGATAGGAAAAGTATATCCTGTTCTGGTAGACAAGGAAAGAGAAGGACATTGCCGGTTTCAGGCACCCGAAATTGACGGAAAGATATTTCTCTTGAGAGATGAAACACCAGGCCGTCTGGAGAGATTTATCATCAAAAAAGTGGAGAAGAATTATGACTTGATCGGGAAAAAACTTGAAGTTTGAGAAAATTATCTCTATTGAGCCAGACAAATTTTGTCTTTACCCGATTGTTTGGCTTCGTACAAAGCTTTGTCAGCCAGGTTGACCAGATTCTTTCCCGGAGCGTATTGGGCCACCCCAATGCTGACGGTAACACCATCAGTGTCTTGAAAATACTCCCTGATATGCCTGCGGATTCGCTCAGCAACCTGTTCTGCTCCCTTGAGTTTGGTGGACGGCAGAAGAATGACAAACTCCTCCCCCCCCGTAGCGAAAGGCATAATCAAGCGTCCGAAGCTCACTCTTGATCAAATCGGCTATCTTTTTAAGAAGCTTATCTCCAGCCGGGTGTCCCTGGGAATCGTTGTATTTCTTAAAATTGTCAATATCTGCATAAAGAAGAGAAAAAATCTCTCCATATCTTTTGTTTCGCTCAATTTCCTCGGTAAATTGCCTGATGAAAAATCGGTTATTGTAAAGTCCGGTCAAATCGTCTTTTATAGTAAGCTCTTGTAGTTTATCCTCCATTTTTTTTCTGATGGTAATATCCCGATAATAGGCTATCAGAGCAGGTTTTCCTTGATAGGTAGTTGTCCCAATAGCAGTTTCCACTACAATTTCCTCTCCCTTCTGACTAATCATTTTTATTTCTTGATACCCGGGAATTTTCTCACCCTTTAATCGGCGACGGTATTGGTCTATTGTCTGAGAGGAAATCTCTGGGTCGATAATTTCCCGGAAAGTCTTGCCCAGAAGTTGCTGGGGACGGTATCCCAACATTTCGGCCAGGGCATTATTAGCGTATTGAATAGATGCTTCTTTTCCTGTTTTATCCTGGAGGATGAGAAGACCTTCCCGTGCCTCATCGGCTACCTCGATGAGTTTACGGTATTTTTCTTCAGACTCTCGGATAGTCTCTTCTCTGGATCTCTTGTAGGCATTAAAAGAGCCGATAAAAGTCCCGCCGAGAATAGCTACCAGGCAGGGAAAAAACAGGGTAATAAAATACTCGGTGGAACTCATAGATATTTCTTTACCTAGTAAGTAGGCCAGGAAAAAAATTGATAGGGTAGTGATAAGACTCAGAGTTATTCCTACTTTGACTTCAAATAAGAGAGCACCGACAATCAAAGGAACGAACAGTATGGCGAAGGCTGACTGGGGAAATTCAGGAAAAAAAGAAATCTGAGAAATGGCGACAAAGATACAAAGAGCATAAAGAAGAATAACGATGATTATTTTCCCAAGTAAAGAAAATTCAGTAAGGTTTCTGGCCAGCCAATTCTGCAACTTTTTTAGCCTCCTCCCTTTTGGTAGAATAGTAAAGAAACGAAGGAAAGTCAAATTATTTATCTTGACTTTTCACCGGGGTTAACTATTTTAGCAATCGGAAGAAGTAAGGAAAGTTTCAGAAAAAGAGAAGAACCCGAGGGAAATCCAAAATTTCATTCCATGAAGATACGTATCAATAAAAAAGAATATTTAGTGAAAGAATCGCCTCAAAGGCACATTTTGGTATCCACCAACAAAGAGTTGCACGGATGGGGACCGGGTAAAAGAGAATGTACTTCCGAGAGAGTGCTGATTAATCCTTATAATGGTTGCAGTGTTGGATGTCCTTTTTGTTACACACTGGCTTTTCCGGGGTACTTTCAAATCTTCAGGAAAACAGGGGTAGTGGTAGTGGCCAAGGATTTTCACGAGAGAGTGGCCGAGCAATTGGATTCTCTTGAGGTAGCCGCCTGTGGGTATCTTTCTCCAGTAAGTGACCCATTTCAGCTTATCAATGAAAGATATCGGCTTTCTGAAAAAATCATTGAGGTGTTCGTGGAGCGTAACTTGCCCATTGAGTTTATCACTAAAATGAGGATTCCTGAAAAGGCCATCGAATTTATAAAAAGACAATCTCATTCCTTCGGTCAGGTTTCTCTTCTCACAAATGATGAGAAACTGAGGAGAATTCTGGTCCCAGGAGGTGATTCTCATACTGTTCTCCTGGAGAATCTAACTCGATTGGCCCGGGAAGGAATTTTTTCAGTCTGTCGCCTTGACCCGATTTTCCCCTACCTGACTGATAGAAGGCGAAGTTTGGAGGAGTTGGTTGAACAAGCCTGCTCTTCAGGAACTACCCATATCATTGCCAGTATTCTGGATATTCCTACAAAAATTAAGACTGACCTATTCGGTTGGCTGGGGTCCAATTTCGGAGCGGGGATAAAATGGGATTATCAAAGACTCTATCGGGAGAATATTGATGGATACCTTCAAGCCGACATAAACTATCGGAAGAAAATTTTTGACCTCTTGCACAATATTTGTGAGAGGAAAAACCTTACCTTTGCCCTCTGTATGGAATACGAGCTGAAAGACAGTCTACCCCAGGGCCTGAATAGAGAATTTATGAGCTCTCATAATTGCGAGGGAATTGATATTCCCATTTATCGCCGGCGGGGCAAACGGTTTTTCCCGGCCAACGATTGTTTAGGAAACTGCCTTAATTGTCAGGAAGCCACCTGTGGTATAGAGGATTTAGCCATGGGTAGAGAGGGAAGCAAAAAAGACTGGCGACTCAAGGATTGGCGACGCTGGTCAAGAAAACTGAAAGAGACTGAGGAGTTATTTTAAGATGGTATCGTTGTTCAAAGAAGTAGGAGCGGCTGCCAAACTTAGAATTTTAGGGGAGGTAGCCAAGTTCGATGTCTCTGGTTTTCCTTCCTTCTTTGGCTATAAAGAAAAGAAATTTCAAAGATTTAGCTTTGTTTATCCAGCGGTGGGGAGAGGAGGCTCTTGCGTCAGGCTTTTCAAAGTTCTTCAGAATAATGCCTGTCAGGGGAATTGTTATTACTGCGCTAATAGGAAGGATAGAAATTTCCCTAGAATAAGTTTTTCTCCTCGGGAATTAGCCCACCTTTTTATTCATTATTATCAAAAAAGGCTGGTAGATGGGTTATTTCTTTCCTCGGCTATCTATGACTCGGCTAATCGATCTCAGGAAGAGATGATTAAAACCTTATGGTGGTTAAGAGTTCAGTTGGGATATCGAGGCTATATTCACTGCAAGATTCTTCCCGGAGTTACCCCGGGGTTGATTGAAGCCGCGGCTCCTTTAGCCGATAGACTTTCGGTGAATCTGGAGGTACCAGGAGAAGATTATTTAAAAAGAATATCACCCGATAAGAAATTCTCAACTCAGCTTTTAGGTGGACTTGAGCAGATTTCTCACCTCAATCAGCTTCACCCTTTTAAGGCTGGGATTACTACTCAATTAGTGGTAGGAGCTGCGGGAGAAACAGATAGAGAGATACTTTCTCTCTCTCATAATCTTTATGCCAAACATAACCTCTGGCGGATTTACTACAGCGCCTTTATGCCTATAATGGATACCCCTCTTGATAACATTTCTCCCTGTTCTCCTCTGCGAGAATTGAGACTCTACCAGGCTGATTTTTTGCTTCGTCATTATGGATTTTCACCGGCAGAGCTGCCCTTCCAGGAAGAAGGGAGTCTGCCTAAACAATGTGATCCCAAAATGGCCTGGGCTTTACACAATTTAGATTGGTTTCCCCTGGAGGTTAATCGGGCTGATTTCCCTGAGTTAATTCGAGTACCTGGAATTGGAAGGATTTCAGCTGGAAGAATCATTAAAACCCGTAGACAAAGTCATCTTACTACTCTAAAGCAGCTTAAAATAATGGGAGCAGTAACCTCAAGAGCCAGAGATTTTGTTACTCTTGAGGGTAAGTTCTTTCCCTCTCCCGGGGTAAAGGAAAAAAAGGAAATTAATGAACAGTTATTTCTCTGGGAGGAACTTTAATAACTCTCGGTGTGGTTCAGGAGCTCTCCTAAAAACAAATTACTGTTTCTCAAGATGAGACTCTCCTCTGTTGTTGCTTAAAGCAGGGTTTTTCCCTTTGTCATTGCGAGCCTACCGAAGGTAGACGTGGCAATCTCAGGTTTTGGGTAGGGAAGGCCATTTTCTTGTTATAGCCGCTGTCAGAGTGGACCAGAGCAACGAGAAGAACGAGATGAACGAAATTAACGAGATAAGGTTGAATTGGGGTAGGAATATGATATGATAATAAAAGCTAATTTTTCGTAGGAGAAAACCGTGTCCGGGATCGAGCACATTTTAGAGGGTCTTAATCCCTCCCAAAAAGAGGCAGTTACTTACAGTGATGGTCCGCTCTTGATTGTGGCCGGTGCCGGAACAGGAAAAACTCGGGTTATTACCCAACGTATTGCTTATCTTATTGCCTCAGGGAAGGCTGAGCCGGAGCAAATTCTTGCTCTCACCTTTACCGAAAAGGCCGCTATGGAAATGGAGGAAAGAGTAGATATTTTACTTCCTTATGGGTGCACCCAGGTGTGGATTGGTACTTTTCATGCTTTTGGTAACACAATTCTTAAAGAAAATGCTTTGGAAATGGGATTTTCTCCTGAGCTGCGTGTCTTGAACCGGCCAGAGCAGATTATTTTTTTTCGTAATCATCTCTTCGAATTTTCTCTTTCCTATTATCGTCCTTTAGGAAATCCTAGCAAACACATAGAGGCTATCCTGGCCTTGATTAGCCGGGCCAAAGATGAAGATGTAACTCCACGGGAGTATTTGGAATACGCTCAGAAATTAAAGGAAGAAGTAGAGAGTAATCCGGAGGATAAAGAGTTGATCGAGATAGCTACCCGGGAAGAGGAATTGGCTCTCACCTACGAGAAATATCAAGAGCTTCTGGCCCGGGAGGGAAAAATTGATTTCGGAGATCAGATAACTCTTCCTCTTAGGCTTTTCCGTTCTCATCCAGCTATCTTGAAAAAATACCAGAGACAGTTCCGTTACATTTTAGTGGATGAATTTCAGGATACCAACTATAGTCAGTTTCAGTTAATTAAATTGCTCGGGAGTGAACATCAGAACATCACGGTGGTGGGAGACGATGATCAGTCCATCTATAAGTTCCGAGGAGCGGCTATCAGCAATATTCTTGGATTTATTAATACCTATTCTAAAGCCAAACAAATTGTTCTTACCCGGAATTATCGATCTCCTCAATCTATTTTGGATTCAGCTTATCGATTAATCAGTTACAATAATCCAGATAGACTTGAATTTAAGAATAACATTGATAAAAGGCTGGTGGCTGAGAAGAAGAAAGAGGGTAGGGTAGAGCATTTACACTTTGACACCCTTTTTGCCGAAGCCGAAGCGGTAGCTAAGTTAATCAAAAACAAGCAGGGCAGTGGCTCGTATAAATACGGTGACTTTGCTATCTTGATAAGAGCTAACAGTAACGCTGATCCTTTTTTACGTGCTTTGAACATGGCTGATATTCCCTGGCATTTTTCGGGTAATGAGGGGCTTTATGAGCGTCAGGAAATCAAGTTGCTCATTTCCTTTGCCCGATCGGTAACCAATTTTCAGGACAGTCTCAGTCTTTATTATTTAACTGCCTCAGAAATTTATCAGCTTCCCATTAAGGACTTGACTCTTTCTATGAACTACGCCAGTCGAAAAAATCGCTCTCTTTTTTATGTATTCTCTCATCTAAGCGAGCTTTCCGACTTAAATGAGGAAATCTCCCCGCCGGGGCGAGAGATTATTGAAAGAATTTTGCAAGACTTGAAGTATTACGCTGATCTGACTCTCCAGATAAGTTGCGGAGAAACCTTTTATCATTTTGTTACCCGAAGTGGCTATCTCCGAAAATTAACCTCCCATCCCACTTCCTTGAATGAAGAAAAGGTGAGGAATATTGCTCGTTTCTTTGACTTAGTACGCACCGTGGCCCCGGTTCTCAGTAATGATAGATTATTTGACTTTACCAGACATCTGGATTTACTCATCCAGGCGGGAGATAACCCAGCAGTAGCTGAGGCTGAGTTGACCGAAGAAGCAGTTAATGTCCTTACTGTCCATAAGGCTAAAGGATTAGAATTTCCGGTAGTCATTATGGCTGGCTTGGTTTCCCAAAGATTTCCCTGCAAGTATCGCCGCGAGCCGATATCACTGCCGGATTTACTGATTAGAGATATTTTGCCCTCGGGGAACTTTCATCTTCAGGAGGAGCGTCGTCTTTTCTATGTGGGCATGACCCGAGCTCAGAAGGAACTTTACTTTACCAGTGCTCTGGATTATGGTGGTAAACGCCCTCGTAAAGTCTCGCCTTTTGTTCTGGAAGCTCTGAACCAACTGAAAAAAACTTTTAGACCCACTCAATCTTCGCCATTAGAGGTAATTGAGAGAAGTGCTCCGGCTGTTCAGGAAGAAACAGGTGCCTATACGGCTTCTTTTTCTCGGGAGGTTATATCTTTATCTTATCTGCAGATTGATGATTATTTGACCTGTCCTCTTAAGTATAAGTATGTTCACATTCTAAGAGTGCCTATCCTTCAGCATCATGCTGTTGTTTATGGTAAAGCCCTTCATGAGGCCATAGGTGAATTCTATCGTCGGAAATTAGCGGAAAAGAAAATTAGCCAGGATGAACTGTTAACTATTTTTGAGGGGGCCTGGGTTAATGAGGGTTTTATGAGTCGCCAGCACGAGGAAGAAAGGCTGAAAGTAGGAAGGATAACTTTACAGTCTTTTTATCAGCGAGCTTCTCAAGAAAAAGGTAAACCTGCCTACGTGGAGAAAAAGTTTAGCTTCATGCTGGAGAATAATCGGATAGTGGGTCGCTGGGATCTGATAAAAAAGGACAAGGAAGGAGTTCACATAATTGACTTTAAATCTTCAGAGGTAAGGGAGCAGAAAAGAGCTGATAGAAGAGCTCGGGAAAGCCTTCAGTTAGACATTTATGCTTTGGCTTACCAGCGAGTTTTTAGAACTCTTCCTGATTGGCTGGAGCTTCATTTTCTGGAAACCGGATTGGCGGGAAAAACTCAGCCTAAAGAGAACAAGATTAGCCGAGCCATAGACAAAATTAAGCAGGCTTCGCTGGGGATCCGCTCTCATTCTTATCCCGCTCAACCCGGATATTTGTCCTGTCGGTACTGTGCTTATCAGAATATTTGTCCCCAGGCGGGAAGAAAATAAGGGTGATTTTTTCCCGCCTGGAAAATAAGGCAATTAAGAGTAAGCTATTCAGGGTTTTAACTAAGGAAAGATCAAACAATTAAACTCAACCACATACTGGTGAGTTTAGAATAACACATGAGGAGGTGATAAGCTTGAGAAGTATTTTAGGTGATTTATTTCATCGGTCCCCTTTTGAGGCGTTGCACCAACATCTGGAAAAAGTTAAAGAGTGTTGTGATCAGCTTCCCCTATTAATGAAGGCTTTTGGGGAACAAGATTCCGTGGAATTGCCCAGGAGAGTGGAAAGAATCTCCCACCTTGAACATGAAGCGGACATAATCAAAAACGGAATTCGAGAACGCTTACCCTACCGGATGTTTATGTCCGTGAATCGTTCGGATATTCTGACCTTTCTTAAACAAGAGGATGCTATTGCTGATTCGGTGGAAGACATCGCTAGATTAATAGAGATGAGAAAAACGCTTGTTCCTCCCGGATTGAAAGATGAATTGATGAAACTGGTGGATAAAGTGCTGGAGACGATAGATGCCTTGATCACAGCTTGTTCACATATTAAAATTCTTTCCCAAAGTTCCTTTTCCCAATTCGAGGAAGAAAAGGTTTCTGAGCTTATCGGGGTTATTGATAGAAGTGAGTTTGAAGCTGATGTTATTCAACAAAATTGTGCCAAAAAGATGTTTAAAATGGAGAAGAAGATAGACGCCATTTCCATTTTCTTTTTGATGAAGATTATTGGAGAGTTAGGCTCAGTAGCTGATCATGCTCAGAACACTGGAGATTATCTCCGGTGTATGATTGCCCGCTAAAAATTGAACAGTTTGCTGGATAGGTCAAGAAGGAACGATGAATGGTGGTTAATCCCCTATTCCTGTTACTAATTGCCATAGGAACCGGATTTTATATGGCAGTTAATATTGGGGCCAATGATGTGGCTAACTCTATGGGAACTTCCGTAGGGTCAGGAGCTCTTAGTCTTCGGAGTGCGGTAGTGGTAGCTGGAGTATGCACCTTCCTGGGGGCGGTCCTGGTGGGAAGCCATGTTACCAATACTATTCGCCAAGGAGTTATCGATCCTCTTAATTTTGTCGGTAATCCTTATCTTTTGGTCTGGGGTATGTTTGCTGTTTTGATCGGTGCCGGAACCTGGGTGAGTATCGCTACCTATCTTCGTCTGCCGGTCTCCACCAGTCACTCTATTGTGGGAGCTCTGATTGGTTTCGGCCTGATTGAGGTGGGAGCTGGACAGATAAACTGGGGAGTTGTTGTCGGTATTATCTCCAGTTGGCTCATCTCCCCCCTGGCCGGGGTGCTTATTTCTTATCTGATTTTCCTTTTTATTCGGCGGAAAATTTTAGCTGTTTCTCATCCTCTGGAAGGATTCAAAAAGATTGGATTTTTATTGGTAGGTCTAGTCTTTTTTGTTCTTGCTCTAACTATCACTTACCGGGGGCCGAAAAACCTCCATTTGTACTATCCCTTGGGCTATGCCCTGGCTATTTCCGCACTGATAGCTGTAATGGCAGGCTTGGCCAGTTATCTCTTTTTGCGGCGAGTTCCCTCCAGAGCTAATAACGAATATGAAAGGGTAGAAAATTTTTCTAAACCTCTTCAAGTTCTCAGTGCTTCTTATGAAGCTTTTGGCAACGGAGCCAACGACGTAGCTAATGCCATTGGACCAGTGGCAGCTATCATAGCGGTGGTACAGACAGGAACAATTGGAGTTCAGGTTCCGGTTCCTCTATGGGTTTTGGGGTTAGGAGGGGTGGGCCTGGTGGTAGGAATTGCTACCTGGGGTCACCGGGTAATGGAGACTATTGGAGAGAAAATAACTGAAGTTACTCCCAGTCGGGGATTTGCCACTGAATTTGGCGCGGCTACAGTGGTACTAATTTTTTCCCGTCTGGGGATGCCTGTTTCCACCACTCATACCTCAGTAGGTTCCGTGGTGGGAGTTGGGTTGGCCCGGGGCATTGAGGCTCTTGACCTCAAAGTCTTGCGCAATATTGTTATTTCCTGGTTGATTACTTTACCGGTAGCCGGTGCCCTAACTGCTTTCATCTATCTGTTATTCCGGTGGGCTTTTTAAAGGAGGTTGGTAGGTTATCCGGCCCTCAATGAGAAGATCTTGATCAATATGTTTTACAGAGTCAATCTGGATCCAGGGGGTAGAAGATAACTGAGTAACTCCTTTTCCCTCTACCCAGGTAATGGCTTTTCTTCCTCCGATGATCCGGGGAGCTATAAAAAGGAAGATTTTATCGACATTTCCCGTCTCAAAAAATGAGGCTATGGTTTCTCCTCCTCCTTCCACCAGTAGTCTCATTATCTCCAGTTGTGCCAGCTTCTGGAGAACTATGGTTAGATTAACCCTTTGTTTTTCCGCGGGCACTATCTGGATCTTAATCTTCAGTTTTTCCAGTTCCTTCAATTTTTTTTCATCAGCCTGGGAAGTTGTAAAGATAAGAGTTTCCGCTAAATGCTGGTTTTGAAGAATCCGAGCCCGGGGAGAGATTCTCAGTTTACTATCCAGTACAATACGTAGGAGATTTTTGGGTGGGGAACTGAGCAGGGCTGGGTCATCTCTAAGTACGGTGTTAATTCCCACTAAAATGGCGTCAACCTGGCTGCGTAGATGGTGTCCAGCTTCACGAGATCGTCGATTAGTAATCCACTTTGATAAGCCGGTAGAGGTAGCGATTTTTCCGTCGAGACTGGCAGCAGTTTTGACAATAACAAAAGGTAGTTGCTTCTCCATAAATTTGAAAAAAGGAGCATTGAGAACTCGGGCTTCTTTCTCACATATTCCCACTTCGGTTTCTATTCCGGTCTCCTCCAACTGGGTTATTCCTCTCCCTCGGTTGAGAGGGTTGGGATCCAGGGTGGCGGCTACAACTTGGCGAATTCCACTGCTGATTATTTTATCGGTACAGGGAGGAGTTTTACCGTAATGGGAACACGGTTCTAAGGTCACATATAAGGTAGCTCCCCTGGCTTTTTCTTTGGCTTGTCTTAATGCTTCAATTTCAGCATGAGGTCCCCCAAAATAGCGATGGTAACCTTTGGCAATGAGCTTATCTTTTTTGACAATTACTGCTCCTACGGCTGGATTGGGAGGAACTGTTTCCACTCCCCTTTTAGCCAGAGCCAGAGCCATATACATCCACTTTTCTTTCATGGTGAAAGATAGGAAAGGTCAAGTCTCATAATAAACTCTCTTTGATTAATAATTCAGCAATCTGAATGGCGTTAAGAGCAGCGCCCTTTCTCAAATTGTCAGAAACCACCCAGAGATTAAGACTGTGGGGAAGGGATTCATCTTCCCGGATTCGTCCCACAAAAACGGCATCCTTACCAATCCCTTCCACTGGGAGAGGATAAATCTGGCGGGAGGGATTATCGCGCACAATTACTCCTGGGGCTCTCATGAGGATCTCCCGGGCTTGTTGGGCAGTGATTCTTTTTTCGGTTTCCAGGGTAACTGCTTCTGAATGAGAGATGAATACGGGGACTCTAACACAGGTGGCTGTTACTCTGATAGCATCATCTTGTATAATCTTTCGAGTCTCATTGAGTAACTTCATCTCTTCGCTGGTATAGCCGTTAGGAAGGAATTCTCCAATGTGAGGAAGTAAGTTAAAGGCAATTTGATGAGGATAAACCTCAGCAATAATAGGTTCCTGCCTTAGATACTGTTCACTCTGATGACGCAGTTCTGCTATGGCACCTCGGCCGGTCCCAGACACTGATTGAAAAGTAGATACAATCATACGTTTTATTCTGGCTTGTTGGTGGAGCGGGTTTATAGCTACTACCAGTTGAATAGTCGAGCAGTTAGGGTTGGCAATAATACCGTGGTGATTTCGGAGAGCCTCTGGATTAACCTCAGGAACCACCAAGGGTACATCTTTATCCATTCGAAAGGCAGCAGAATTGTCCACCACTACTGCTCCTGATTCAGTGAAAAGGGGAGCGTATTGACGGGAGACGGAAGTGCCGGCCGAGAAAAGGGCAATTTCAATTCCCTCGAGAGAGGCTTTATTGAGATCTTCCACCCGGAGACTTTCACCGGCAAATTTAATATTTCTTCCTTCAGACCTTAGTGAAGCCAGGAGGCGTAGATTTTTGATGGGAAAGTCTCGCTCTTCCAAAATCTTGAGCATTTCCTCTCCCACGGCCCCGGTGGCACCTACCACGGCAACATTATATTTTGCATTCAAATTTTTCCTCTTTGCTTTTCTCTGGTTTCTTATTGGGAAGGTAATTCAGGAGATCTTATCCAGATTGAACTCCTGATGAATAGCTCTCACGGCTCTCACTCCATCCTTTTTACTTACTATACAAGATATTTTTATTTCCGAAGTGCTGATTATGTCTATATTTATCCCGAGTTTTCCCAGGCAGCTAAATGTTCGAGCTGCTACCCCTGGATGTGATTGCATTCCTGCTCCGACAGCGGAAACTTTGGCAATTTCGGAGTCATAGATAATTTCCCGATAAGATAACTCTGGTTGTATTTTCTCTAAGACTATTTTGGCCTCATTCAAGTTTTTTTTGTTTACGGTAAAGGAAATATTATTGGTTCCCTGCATTGAGCTACTTTGTACGATCATGTCTACATTAATATTGACCTCAGCCAGATGGGTAAAGAGCAGGCCAGCTACCCCGGGTTCATTGGGAACCTCTTTCACCGTTATTTTTGCTTCATCTTGATTGAGAGTAACTCCTGAAACTCATTCATAAAATCACTCTCACCCCTCCCAAGAGAGAGGTAGATGTTATCCTCTCTACCGGAGAAATTGTTTCTGCCGCTCTTTTAACTACTGCTCTCAACTCGGTAGGCCAGAAGGCAATTTCTTTCACCGGAAATCAAATAGGGATCATCACCGACGAAGTTCATACCAAAGCTCGTATTATCAAAGTAAACTGCCAAAAGATCCAGGAAGAGCTAAAAAAGGGTTATATTGTGGTTGTGGCTGGTTTTCAGGGAACTACTTATGGAAATACGATTACTACCCTGGGAAGAGGTGGTTCTGATACTACTGCTGTTGCTCTG
>AQRW01000115.1 GCA_000402295.1 Candidatus Aerophobus profundus SCGC AAA252-L23 | reverse complement strand
ATATTCTGGTGAAGCGACTTTGATACTCTACCTTAAGGAAGTCTTCCGAGTGGAGGATAAAGAAAAAATTCTGTTTGAGGGTCGAAGAGGTGAGTTGTTTACTTTTTTTAGGGGGAGCAGCGAAGCGTTGAGGGGGAAAGTATTGCCCCCTCAAGATCTTTATTTCTTCCCGAAGCGAGGAGACTGACCAGTTATTATTGCAAAGAGTATCGCCGGAGCAAGGGAGTATATCCGTAGCCTCCGTTTCGCGACGAGGAAAACACCGAGGGCAGGGCACGGTAACCATGAGATTGCCACGTCGCTACGCTCCTCGCAATGACACGGGAATGAAATGGTTTACTTTCAACAGAATGAACGAGATAAACCAGAGGAACGGAAGTATCCCGAGTGCCGCTTGTCAATAAAGAAAAAAGATATAAGATAAAAAGGATGAAGATAATCCATCGATATGTGTTAAGAGAGATTATTTCTCCTTTTATTTTTGGCTTCTTTTTTTTTAGTCTCATTCTCTTGGTAAGTATATTATTCCAGCTAACGGAACTTGTCTTTCTGCAAAAAGCCCCCCTCATCCAAGTGGGAAAACTCCTTCTTTTCATCCTGCCTTCTTTTCTGGATATAGTTCTTCCGATAGCTCTTCTCTTTGCCGTACTCTTATCTTTTGGCAGACTCAGTGCAGATGGGGAAATAATTGCTTTAAGAAGTGCCGGCATAAACTTATTTTTTCTGGAAAAACCTCTTTTAGTCTTTACTGCAGGACTGACTATTGTATCTCTCTATTTTTCTGCCCAACTTACTCCTTGGTGTAACCAGAACTACCAAAAGACCTACGAGGAAATCCTGCTTCAGAAACCAACTATACAGGTAAAAGAAAGGGCTATTATTGATATTGGGGAGAGAAAATTCTACGCCTATAAAATAGATGAAAAAACTCAAAAAATACAAGACATTGCTATCTATGAATTCCTTCCCCAGGAAAATCACCTTTTCCCTCAAATTACTCTGGCTCAAGAGGGTGAAATAAGCAATAATGTCTTGAATTTAAAAAAAGTCAACATTTATCGATTTGGCCAGAATTACCAGCTTATCCAACAGGGAAAGTTCACCCGTCAGAAGATTTATCTAGTAGATCAGATTACTTCTGGAAGACAAAAAGAGAAAAAATCCGCTGAGATGACTCTCTGGGAAATAAGGGCAAAAATGAAAGACCAGGCTCTTCTTCCTGAAGAGGCAAGAGAGTTTGCCCTGGATTTTCACACCAGAGTAGTCATTCCCTTAGCTGCTTTTTTCCTGGGGATAGTGGCTGTCCCGTTAGGTATCAAGATAGAGCGAGGAGACAAATCTATAAGCCTGGGAATAACCTTGGTCCTGGTTATCATATATTATATCCTTCTCTTGACCGGAGTCTTTTTAGGAAGATCGGGATTTTTACTTCCTATTTTGGCTATGTGGATTCCCAATTTTTTCATCATTAGCCTGGCAATTTGGCTTAATCTAAGATTGATCAAACAGTGAAATCTCATGAAAATCCTGGATAAATACTTAAACAAAGAATATTTATACCTTTACTTTATTTTTGCTCTCTTCTTTATGGGAGTTTTTCTTCTCACTGATTTTTTCTCCTCGATAAGAAATTTAAAAAAAGAAGCTGACCTTTTTTCTCTTATCCTCTATTATTTACTGCAAATACCTTATTTATTCAGTCTTCTTAGTCCCTTTGCGGTAATACTTTCTACTCTTTTCGTGATAGCTTATCTTCAAAGTACCCGACAGATTCAGGCCATGCAGATTAGTGGAATTTCTATAAAAAGAGCTATCCTACCTCTTTTAGCTACTGGAGTTATTATTAGTTTTTCCATTCTCTTTCTGGACAACACTCTCATCTTTCAGACTAACCGGATGGCTCAGGAACTTCAGAGTAAAAACTTCTTCCCAGAAGCATTGACCGAAAAGATAGAGAAGAACATTTTTATTGCCGTACCTCCGGATTATCTCTTTTATATCAGGTCTTTCAATACAGAACAAAACACTATGGAAGACGTACTTATTTACCAAAAAAACTTACCCTCTTCGTTAGTTCTTTGCCGGAAAGCAAAATGGAATGGTAATCAGTGGGTCTTATTGGAGGGCAAAGAATATTCACTGGGAGCTAAACCTCTGTTGAATTTATTTAAAGAAAAAAAAATCCCGGTTTATCAAGAACCTTCTTATTTCGTCAGAAAATATTTACCTCCCGAGAAAATGAATCTCTCTACTTTACAGAAGCATATTACGGAATATAAAAAAGCTGGCTTTGCCACCCGTGGTCTTCAAACTGAATTCACCTTCAAATTAGCTTATCCCTGGGCTAATTTTATCCTTATGTTTGTTGGTCTATCCCTAGGTCTTTTCTTAAAAAATAGATCAAGAGGAGCTAGTCTGGGTGCAGGTCTTATGGTTAGTTTCGGCTATTATGAACTTTCTGCTTTATTCAAAACTCTGGGGAAAAGTGGGGTAATTACACCTTTCCTCTCTCCCTGGATTCCCAATCTAATTTTTCTCGTCGGAGCTATCTACTTGATTACCCGAATCGAATAAAAGGGGGAAATTAACCCTGGAAAGCAAAGTCTCTCAGGTAACGATGAATATCATCCAATACCGGTGGGAGAATACGGAAAACCNGAGCAGGGGACGGAAAGTGAACTTTATTTTGCTCTCGGATAAATAAAATCCCAATTTCATTTTTCTTCAAAGTATTCTCCATGCATTGGGAAATATAGCCATCCCGTTCCTGGGTGACCCGAGAATAAAACTGAGAAATAAGCCGAGGAACCTGGGTACTCTCCAGCTTAAGACTAAGACACCTAATCCAGTCAATACCTTCTCTTACCAAGCGAGTGTCCTCAGTAACCTGAAGCTGAGCCCCTTGCTCATTTAACCGCTTTATCATCTCATAGCCTTCCGGATTTACCTCTTTGACAATCTGCATTCCCTGGTCACCTTCGACATCTACCAACTCATGAAATATCTTATCAATTCGCCCCAGCTTTCTTATTAGATCATCAAGCTGACTCTCTACCTGATGCCAGTATTTTTTCAGCTTACGCTCATAATCAGCCGAAGTTTTTTCCCCTTTCGATAATGAAAATAACAAAGGAACCAAATAGATTTTCGGCCCTCGCTTTTTATAGCCCACCACTTTTGGTTTTTCTATTTTTCCAATACTCTTTTTCGACATATCCACACCTCTCATAAAAATTACCTTTAATTATACCAAAGCCTTCTATTTAGGCAAGACTTACCACCTGTTCCAGGCAAATTTAGTCCATGTTTGACTAAATAGATTTTTTAGATAGAATAATAATAGCTTCCAACGGTGGAAACAAAAGCAGAAAAGGAGGTGAGGTTGCCCGTAATGTATCAGAGAAAAATAGCTAAAAGAGAAGGAGGATAATTTTGAAGAAGATAAGTATAATGCTAATGGTTATCTGTCTAGGATGGCTGGTTTTGGGATATTCTTTCACAGCTCTGGCTCAAAAAGAAGTAGTGATTTGGCATTTTGGAGGTCTTCCCGCCGAACATAAATGGGTAGATGAGTGCATTGAGACCTTTAACACTGACCACCCTGATATCAAGGTGGTGCGAATAGAAAAAAGCTGGATGACCAAGAGCGAAGAATTAATCTCAGCCTGGCAAATGAAAACCATGCCTGATCTTATTTCCCGGGATACAGTTTGTATACCAGATATGGTAGAGATGGGAATGCTGGCTCCTCTAAGTGATTTGTTTCCCCAGGATATTGATGCCATGAAAGACCGCTGGCTTCCTGAGTGCTGGAACTTGGGTACCTACGAGGGCAAAGTGTACGGTATCCTCACCTATATGGATATGGCTCCTATGTTCTTTTACAACTCCAAAATGCTTGCTGAAGCAGGTGTTCTGGTCCCAGGCACCTGGGATGAACTCATTGAAGCAGTCAAAAAACTAAACACTCAAAAGCATTACGGAATAATCATGCCGGCTACCCTGGGATTGAACGATCTGGAAGTCTTTATTGGAATTGCCTATGCCAACGGAGGAAGATTCCTGAATCCGGAGGGAGATGAGGTAGTCTTTAACGGACCGGGATTCGTTGACGCTCTTCAATTGTATGTTGATCTCTTCAGAAAATACAAGGTTGCCCCTCCCGGACTTCTGGAAATTGACTACATGAAGACCTGCGAGTTGTTTCTGAGAGAAAGAACAGCTATAGGTCTGGGAATGTCCTGGATTCCCATAACTGTTCAAAACATCGGTACTCCCCCCGGATTTCAGTATAAGCTGGCTCCTTTTCCCATGAATGCCAAAATCAGTGGTCGTTATCCTGCCGCCTCAGCCATTATGGACGGCACCACCACTTACATGATGATCTCTACGAGTAAGGTCAAGAAAGAAGCCTGGGAGTTCACTAAATGGGTAACCCGTCCTGAATCCATGCAGATGTGGGCCGGGGTAAGAATTCAAGGGAGAGTAGCTACCACTCGGGATGGCTTTGAAACCCCCGCTTTTGCGGAAACGTACCCCGACCTGGTGAAACAGTACAGAAAAGGTATTGCTCTAAAAGGAGCCATCTCTATGCCTTCCTTCCCGGGTTTCACCGAGATGGTAAAGATATTTGGACATGGCTTTCAGGCCGCCCTGTTAGGAGAGGCAACTCCTCAGGATGCCCTGGATGCTGTCCAGGAAGAATGTCAGGAGATTCTGGAAGAAATGTAATCACTTGTCTTTGACAATTGAGGAAAAACCGGGAGAAAGTGACCTGACCCTTTGCTGTTGGGTCACTTTCTCCCGGTGAGTAAAAGGCATACACTATGAGAGTGTCAAGCACATCAAGAAAACTGAGCTGGGATAATTTCTCAGGTTTTTTTTATATTTTACCTCCGGTTATCATCATCGTGATTCTCATCATTGTCCCTATTATTTACGCCGTTGACCTTAGCCTGCTTAGTGTTCACTTAATCAAGCCGACAGTAAAATTTGTAGGTCTGTACAATTTTATCAAGGTATTTAAGAACAAAGCCTTTCACCAGATCTTTTTCAACTCTATGCGCTGGATTAGTCTTGGAACTCTGGGCACTATTCTGATCGGTCTGGGACTGGGACTCTTTCTCAACCTGGAGTTTAAACTTAATTCCCTGGTGAGAGGAGTTATCTTTATTCCCTGGATTATGCCTGAGGTTTGTGTAGCTTTTGCCTGGCGCTGGATGCTTAACAGTGAGATGGGAGTAGTCAATGAAGTCCTGATGAGACTCCATCTTATTTCGGAATATGTTCCCTGGTTGGCGGAGAAAAGAATGGTTCTTTATGTATGCCTTTTTGTAGCTATGTGGCGAATATATCCCTTTATTGGCTTGATGATTTTGGCTACTCTGCATGCTATTCCCAAAGAACTGTATGAAGCAGGCCAAATTGACGGAACCAACTTCTGGCAAAAATTCATTTTCCTGACCATACCTCAACTTCGCTATGCTCTTGTTATCGGAGGACTTTTAACCATCATTTGGCTGATGAACAGTTTCACTACTGTCTTCATAATGACTGAAGGTGGTCCACTGCATTACAGCGAGATTCTCCCTGTCCTCATATATAAAACGGCTTTTCAATCTTATCGCTTGAGTAGAGCGGCAGCTATCTCCTTGATAAATTTTGTTATCCTTCTTATTTTTAGTCTCATTTATTTGCAGGTATTCAGAAAACATTGGAGGGCAACCTAATGGCATCTCTATCCTACGAGAAAAAGTTCATTATTTCCAAGAAAATCATCATTGCGTTGCTAGCTCTTTTTATCCTGGTGGTGACACTTTCCCCCTTCATCTGGCTATTTATTACTTCTTTTAAGCATTACAGTGAAGTTTTTGATGTCCCTCCCAGCCTGATACCGAAAAGACCCACTCTGGATGTGTACAAGGGTGTTTTTACTGGTGAACAATTGGGCAGGCACGACCCCTGGCCCCTCTTTTTCCTCAACAGCTTGATTATAGCTGGAGGAGCAGCGCTACTATGCACTATCATCGCTTCCTTTGCCGGGTATGGTTTTGCTCGTTTTACCCGTCTTCCCGGTGCATCTGCCCTTCTTCTGCTCATTCTGGTCTCTCAAATGTTCCCGGGACCTTCCTTGCTTATCCCAGTTTATTCTACCATGCGCAAACTGGCTTTGGATAATTCTCGTCTGGGCCTTCTCATCTTATATACTGCTTTCGCCCTACCTTTTACTACCTGGATGTCCGTGGGAACCTTTCGTAATATCCCGGTAGACCTTGAAGATGCCGCCAGGATCGACGGCTGCTCTCGCCTGCAGGCTTTTCTCAGAATTGTTCTCCCCATATCCAAATTGGGCATGGCCACTACAGCTCTGTTTGCCTTTCTCATTAGCTGGAGTGAATACCCCTTTGGTCTCATCCTTCTAAAAACGCAGAGTAAGCACACGGTAGCAGTGGGATTAGGTGCGTACCTGAGAGAATTTGACGTGTTCTGGAATGAGATGGCCGCCGCCACGGTAATGATGAGCCTGCCTCTGGTTATTATTTTTCTCTTCGTTCAGAAATTCTTTGTCAGAGGACTTACTGAAGGAGCCTTATCCGGATGAAGAAATCCTGAAAGAATCAAGATTTTAAGATAAGGCGTATTAGGTTGATTCATTAAGAAGTTCAAGATAGGATTTGATGATAGAAAATCTTCGGGGAATTCCCAGTTTTTCCAGCAGTTCAATCATTTCTTCCCGCTCCTCCAAATTTGAAGTCTCAATCTCCAAAAAATCTCCTAGCTTCTCCACTTCGTCCAGGCTAATCAAAAAATTCCCCATCATATAAGTTTCTCTTTTCTTTTTTACTTCTCCAAATTTTCGAAACCTCAGCCGCTCCAGCAATAAATAAATATCCTTGTTTACTTTGAGCTCGATTTCTTCCCTAATTTTCGTTTGCTTACCAATTCGAGGCCCCTTATAAGTTAAGAAAAATCCAGTATCCGAGCGGCGAACCCGCAGGACCTCATCACTGATTTTGAAATCCCGGCAGGGGTGAGTATAGTAAATATCAATTTGCTCTTCTTGGCTTATTCGAGGAATCTTCCACTCCCTGAGCTTTTTTTCCATTAGTGTCCGGTTAGCTTTAACCTTTATTTCTACTTCCAACCGACTCTTGTTCTTCATAAATTCCTCAAGCTGCTTCTCTACAGTAATAGTTTAGGTTTCATAAAGGTAACCGCAAGTTTTAACTGGCGCAAATAAACGCAGGCTAAAGCCTGCGGCTACCACTCTATCTTGGCCAAAAAAGGTTTCTTTAGAAATACTCAGGTGGCGGCTTTGGAGTATCGAGAAATATTGAGAAGAATACCTATGGAAATTAGACTAATCAGCATGGAGGAACCTCCGTAGCTAATAAAAGGAAGAGGAGTACCAGTGGTAGGAAGAATTACCGTGGCCACCCCCATATTAATAATCCCCTGAATGCAGATTAAACTGCAAAAGCCTATAGCCAGGAGCTTTCCCAGAGAGTCTGGAGCTCTTTTGACTATTCGGAACCCGCGCCAAGCCAGGATAGCAAATAGGATTACTATAACCGTGGTGCCGATAAAACCAAGCTCCTCTCCCACCACGGCAAAAATGGAATCTGTATGGGGAGTGGGTAAATAAAAGAGCTTGGTTTGTCCTTTCCCCGGACCCATTCCCCAAAAACCTCCACAACCCAGAGAAATCTTTAGATGTAAAGGTTGAAAGCCAATTCCCCTAGGATCACTCTCCGGAGAAAGAAAACTTAGTATTCGATTTCGCCGATAGCCTACCTCAAAAACAGCAAAATACAGGGGAATAAAAGCCAGAACAAGAGTATAAAGAAGATGAGAAACCTTAACTCCTCCGGCATAAAGAAGAACAAAGCTCAAAATAGCCAGAATTAAAGCGGACCCCAAATCAGGTTCACTCATTACCAGGAGAAAGATAGCTCCCAGGATAAGAAAATAAGGTAAGAATCCCCTGAAAAAGCTCTCCAATTTTTCCTTCTTGCGAACAAGAGAAGAAGAGAGATAAACAATCAGGCCCACCTTGGCCAGCTCACTGGCCTGGATATGCACTGGTCCCAGAATGATCCAGCGACGGACTCCTCTTATCTCCCGTCCTATTCTCGGAAAATAGACGGCCATCAAAAGCAAAAAAACTAAAACAAGAGAAAGTTTACCAATTTTTGCATATCGATGATAATTAAGATGGGAGCTTAAAAAAAGAAGAATCAATCCCAGAACAACCCAATTAAGCTGGGCCTTCACATATAAATAAGGATCATTGTGATATCGGTATCCAGGGGGAACACCGGCCGTTAGCAGGGAGATCAAACCCACGGCTAATAGAGTTAAAACAATAAAGAGCAGAAAATAATCAATACTGCCTTTGTTTTTCAATTCTTTCCCTCAGCCTTTTCACTTCTCTTTTAAAATAATCCCCTCTCTCAGAGAAATCTTTAAACTGATCGAAACTGGCACATCCCGGGGATAGAACTACGCAGTCTCCTGCTCTGGCTTCCCCGAAGGCCACCTCTACAGCTTGATGAAGATCATCTACTCGGAGAAGGCATCCCAGGCTTTTGAGTTGATGATATATTCTTGCTCTGGCTTCACCCATAACCACAATTTTCCTAACTTTCCTCTTGATTTCATCTTTCAAGGAGGAAAAATCGGCCCCCTTATCCCGCCCTCCCATAATTAGAACCACCGAACAGTCAAGAGACTGAAGACATCTTTTTACGGCTCCCTCATTGGTAGCTTTAGAATCATCAATGAATCTGACTCCTTTAACTTCATCCACCAGTTCGCTACGGTGGGATAGACCGGGAAAATTCTTCAAAGCTGACCAGAATGATTCTTTATCTATTCCCAAAAGAGAACAAATACTCACGGCAGCCAGAATATTCTCTCGATTATGAGTGCCGGAGAGAGCCACTCCCTTTAGACTGAAAACACTCTCTTGGTCTTCCAGACGGCAAATAACTCTTCCCTTTCGAATAAAAACACCTCTTTTTAGTTCCTCAAGCTGACTAAAAAAAAATACCCTGGCTTTAACCTGCTTGGCTAACTGATAAACTAAGGGATCATCTCGATTTAAAACCACTATTTCCTGGCCTTTCTGGTTCTTAAAGATGCGGCTCTTTAAGTCAATGTAGTTTTTTAGGGTTCCATGACGATCCAGATGATCGGGAGTGATATTAAGAATACAAGAAATAAAAGGAGTAAAAGTATCTATAGTTTCCAGTTGAAAACTGGATACCTCACAAACAACTATCCGGGGGTTATCCTTTATTACTTCCGATAGAGGCCGTCCAACATTTCCAGCCACTTCAACTCTTTCTTTTTTCCCTCCCAGCATTTGGGCCGTCAGATGAGTAGTAGTACTTTTCCCGTTAGTGCCGGTAATGGCCACTAATTTGCCATTTCTTAGATACTGAAAAGCTATTTCCAGCTCTCCCAAAATCGGTATTTCCCGGGCACAAACTTCTCTAATTAGAGGGATCTTCGGAGGAACCCCCGGGGAAACTACCACAAGATCTATCTCTTCGAGAAGACGCAAAGAAGGGGAGCCTAAATGGACTTCTATTTGTTTCTCTCTTAAAAAGTTGGCCTCTTTTTGTTTGCTCTTACTTTTCTTGATTTCCGTTACCCGTATCCTAAATCCCTTTTCCCGGAGCAAAAGAGCCACCTCCCGGCCACTTTTCCCCAAACCTACGATTAATATCGAGGATACCGTTTTAATCATCTTTACTTTTTAGTCCAAAACTGCCCACAAAAAACTCCTCTCAGCAAAATATAACTATGATTAGACCCAGACAGGCCAAAAATGTGGCAATTAACCAGAAATAAACTGTGATTACCGGTTCAGCCACACCTTTTAACTCATAATGGTGGTGCAGAGGACTCATTCGCCAAATTCTCTTTCCCCATACTTGGAAAGAGATAACTTGAAGGATGACACTGAGAGCTTCGATGGCAAAGACACCACCCACCAAAAGAAGAAGTATCTCTTTTTTTATTAGAACAGCCGTAATTCCCAGAGCAGCACCCAGAGCCTGGGCTCCCGTGTCTCCCATAAACATCCGGGCCGGGTAAATGTTGTAGACAAGAAACCCCATCACTCCTCCTATAAGAGCTGCCCAAAAAACAGTTAATTCTCCCATCTGAAGAAAAAAGGAAACTTCGGCCCCCCGGCTAAGAGAAACCGGGACCAAAACTAGATAGGCCAAGAACCCGTAAGCCACTCCGGCCGGAACAATACATCCGGCAGCCAGTCCGTCCAATCCATCGGTCAAATTAACGGCATTGGAGGTCCCCGTAATTACCAGAGCAGCAAAAGGAATGTACAACCAACCAATATCAATCCCTTTGTCCAGTAAAGGAAACTGTAGAACGCTATTATATCCAGGATAAAGAAAAATCCAAAGAGCAATAAATAACCCTAAAATGAGGTGAATGAGGAATTTTTGCTTTCCGGACAGTCCACGAGAGTTTTTTCTGACCACCTTAATTCTATCATCGAGAAATCCTACTACCCCGAAAGCAAGGCTGGTCAGCAAGGTCAGAAGAAGAAGAGGATTGGCCAAATTGGCAAAGAGAACTATTCCCGAAAGAAGAGCCAACAAGATAAGAATTCCTCCGCCCACAGGGATCCCTTTCTTAAATCGATGGCTCTCTGGGCCCTCTTCCCGAAAATAATTTAACATTCCTGCTGAGGTTAGTTTGGTCAGGGAAACTTTTCCCAGAGCAAGTGATATTATCAGAGAAAAAATAAAAGCTCCTCCAATTCGTAAGGGAAATGGCAGATTTAAGATATAGAGCATAAATTTACCTTTAACTTTTCAAAAATCTCCTCCATTCTCATCTCTCGTGAGCCTTTAATGAGCAAACAATCACTTTTTCGAGAAAAAGAGGATAGCTTTTTCACCAGAATATCTCTTTCTCCAAAGGAAAAAACTTGTTTCATCCCTCCTTCCTGAGCTCCCCGGACCATATCTTCAGAAAATCGGCCCAGAGAAAAAAGAACATCTATCCCCAAGACAGCCACTTTTTTGCCTATTCTTCGATGAAAAAAAGTAGATTTTTCTTCTAATTCTAACATATCTCCCAAAATAGCAATCTTTCTTCTTTTACCAAATTTGGCTAAAACGATAAGGGCCTCCTCCATTGAATCAGGATTAGCATTATAGGAATCGTTTATCAAAATACGTCCAGCTATCTCTTCTATCTGTATATGCAAAGCAGGAAGTTTAAACTGAGATAGACTCCGACTAACATCAGCCGCCGATATTCCCAGAAGATAGGCCACACTGGCGGCAGCCAAAGCATTATATATATTGAATCTACCAGGAAAAGGTAGCCCTATATGGTAGGATTGACCGTCAGGATAAATAAGAGTAAAAGAAGTCCTTTGCCCGTAATCGGTCACCTTTTCAGCTCTTATCTGAGCCAAATTTCTCATTCCAAAAGTTAATATCCGACAGCGAGCTTTCTTTTTCACCCGATAAGTCCAGGAGCAATCTTGGTTAAGAATCAGCCAGTTATCTGAATTTTCATTCAAAACGGAAACTAACTCAGATTTGGCCTCCATAATTTCCCGGCCACTCCCGAGAAGACCAATATGAGCATGTTGAATATTAGTAATTATTCCTATGCGAGGCTGGATGATGCGGGAAAGATCTAAAATTTCTCCCCGGTGGTTCATCCCCATTTCCAAGACAGCTACTTTATGAGTGTAATTGAGAGCAAGCAAAGAAAGAGACACTCCTATCTGGTTGTTAAAATTGCCCGGGGATTGAGCCACCACGTAGTGAGAAGATAGAAGGTGAGCAATCATCTCTTTGACCGTGGTCTTCCCGTTACTCCCGGTAACAGCAATAGTAGTGAGAGAAAGTTTTTTTCTGTGAAACCCGGCTATACCCTGTAGAGCTCTCAAGGTGTTGTCTACTTTAAGAAGAAAAAAATCAGTTAAGGGAAAATCTACCTTTCTGCTTATAATGGCTCCAATTCCACTTTTAGCGGCTGATTCTTTGACAAAGTTATGCCCGTCAAAGTTTTCACCCTTCAAGGCAACAAAAAGGTCTCCTTTTCTTATTTTCCGCGAGTCAGTACAAATCTGAGAAGGAAAAATCAAGATTTTATGGGGATCCTTGGCGGCAATAAGCTTGCCTTGGCTCACCCGAGTTAGTTCAGACAGACTAATTCTCTCATCCACCTTCTCTTTTCCTTAAAAATCAATTAAACTTATTCAGTAATTCTTTGACAACTTCTCGGTCATTAAATTCCTCTACCCTGTCTTTAAATATCTGAACTTTTTCATGTCCTTTTCCAGCCACCAGCAGCACATCGTTTTGTCGCATAATCTCCATGCCCTTGGCGATAGCTTCTCTACGATCAGGAATAAAAAGATAATCCTTATCTCTTCTCCCACCAACTTGTTTTATTCCTTCCTCAATTTCCAGCATTATTTTTTCCGGATCCTCACTGCGAGGATTATCTGAAGTGATTACGGAATAGTTGGCCAAAAGATGTGCTATTCTCCCCATCCGAGGACGTTTGGAGGAATCCCTGTCTCCACCACAGCCAAAAACCACTAAGAGCTTTCCCTTAGTTATAGAACGCAAGGTTTTTAAAACCTTTTCCAGTCCATCAGAAGTATGGGCATAATCTACAAATATTTTAGTTTGTTTTTCCCCAGAAACAAGCTCCAGGCGACCAGGAATTTGGGAAACACTCTCCAATCCCTGGCTAATTAAAGAAACAGGTATTTGTTCTCCCCAGGCCACTGAAGAGGCAGCCAAAGCATTATATACATTGTGACGTCCTAATAAAGGAAGGGAAATTTCCCTGCTTCCATCTTTAGCCTGCAAACGAAAGAGAACTCCTTGTTCGGTAAATTTAAGTATCTGTCCTCTTATCTCACACCCTTCTCTCAACCCATAGCTTACTACCTGACAGAAGATTTTATCTCTGATGATTCGGCCAAAATGGTCATCAATATTCACCGCCACCCGTTTTTCTTCACCCATTTTCTCAAAAAGAGAAAGTTTTGCTTTCCGGTAGGCCGGCATACTACCATGGAAATCAAGGTGTTCAGGGGTAAGGTTGGTGAAAACGGCCCAATCAAAATCTACTCCCTCAACCCGGTTCAGAATTAGAGAGTGGGAGGAAACTTCCATCACGGCATAAGAATAACCTGCCTCAATCATCTTTTTAAGCAGACTCTGCAG
>AQRW01000114.1 GCA_000402295.1 Candidatus Aerophobus profundus SCGC AAA252-L23 | reverse complement strand
AGGTTTGTTTTTCTTCTTTACCTAACATTTTTTATCCTTAGATGGTGGTATTTTTCTTCTTATGAGAATGACTCTATTATACCACAGATAAGGATTTATGTCTAATTGAGAAGCTCTTGAGAAAAAACAAAGTTGACACAAATATCAAGAGACCGTAGGGGGTTTTTCACCGGTCTCCTAGTTCTACGAAAGAAAAATTGATGGCTTGGGAGGTCTATCAGAAGAGAATTAAGAGCCAAAGGTCAGGAATCACTACCTTCTTAGCTATCAGTGTATTGGTGGTTGCACTGGGGGTAATTTCCCCAGTAGTTAAATGGAGTTTCTCCCCAAAAATGGTGTTTTTGTTATTGCCTTTCGTACTTTACTTTATCATGTTTTTCGTTTATTTTACAAAGTTCTAAGTTGGAAGTGCTTTGGACAATGCCTTAATACGAGCTTTGCTAAAAGTGCCGAGCTACATATGCAGAGAATATCATATTCACACACACATCCGATCCAACCACCCAATAAGTTTATATACAGGCTTGGCAGACTTCTTCCCTACGTAATATGTGGATACGTTGACAGAAAAAGACTGATGGAGTATGTTTATTGTTAAGAAAGTCCGATATCCATTTAGGTCAATGTGATCTAACATCAAATTCAGACGAGAAATGCGTATGGTTAGGAAATCCCCGGAGCTTTTAGCGGAACCAGAATTACTAATCTGGGCGAGAGAGAGCGCAGGTAGGACTATTAGTCAAGCTGCCAAGTATGTTCACGTCGGGCCAGAAAGAATACTCAGGTGGGAATCCGGCCAGGAAAAACCTACTGTTGCTCAAGGTGAAAGACTTGCTCGAGTTTATAAGCGCCCATTTGCGGTATTCTTTCTACGAAAACCTCCCCAAGAACCACCTCTGCCACGAGATTTCCGCACCTTGCCGTTGGACCAGAGGTTACCTTTGTCAACAGAAACCCGATTCGCTGTGCGCAGGGCTCGTCGGATCCAAGAACTGTTCAAGGAACTGACCAGTCTGGTCGGTCGAGAGCTCAGCCCACAAATTGGCAGTGTTAGTTTAGATCAGCATCCCGAGGAGATCGCAACCAAGGTGAGAACAGAATTAGGAGTAGAAATTACTGTGCAGTTGTCACATTGGAGGAGCCCATACGATGCGCTCAATGGATGGAAGAGAGTGTTGGAAAACCTGGGCATACTAGTGTTCGAATTCGAGCTCCCCGTAAAGGAAACCAGAGGTTTTTCATTAACAGACGCTGATTTACCAGCAATTATACTGAACAGAAGAGATTCTGTCAGAGCAAGGATTTTCTCTCTTTTTCATGAGTACGCTCACATTCTCTTGAAGACGAGTGGGATATGTGACATGGAAGAGCGAGAGTATGCTCCTCAGGGAACGAACCAAATAGAGATATTCTGTAATCACTTTGCAGGAGCGGTACTGGTACCAAAGAGCGATCTTTTGTATCACCGCCTAGTCAGAGAAGTTCCTCCTTTCGTTGTTGAGTGGCCGGACAACATACTGCAAGAGTTGGCTGATGATTTTAAAGTTAGTCGAGAAACAGTATTGAGACGATTATTGGTCTTTGGACGGACGACACGGAATTTCTATATGGGAAAGTGCAGAGAGTGGAAAAGAAACAGAGAGCGGCGTGAGGAAGCGGCAAAGGAATTAAGGAAAGAGAAAGCCAGTCTCGGAGACAAGACCTACGGAATGCCTCAGTTTCGAAGATGTATCCGGGAAAATGGTGTGCCATTTGTCTCGTTGGTTCTTGATGCGTACAGAACGAACCGAATCAATTTGAGCGATGTTGCTGAATATCTCCAAGTACGGGTAAAGCACTTGCCGAAAGTAGAACGAGCGATGGCAACTAAGACCTAAGAGGAGAACGCGTCGAGTATTCTATGAATTCCCAGTCTGACTACTGCTTTGATACAAGTGCATTTATAGATCTGAGGGATAGCTATCCAAATGACGTTTTCTCAACATTGTGGGACAACATTGCATCTCTCATTTCATCGGGTCACCTCATTTCGCCCTACCAGGTGCTTCGTGAACTCGAGCAAAAGGACGATGGTCTCTTGGGGTGGGCTAGAGAGCATAACATCATGTTTAGAGACCCGGATCAGCGACAGCAACAACTTGTTACAGACATTCAGGAACAGTTCCCTGGCCTTGTTGATATAAACAAAATGATAGATGACGCCGATCCTTTCGTTATTGCTCTGGCCAAATGCGAACAATGCAGAGTGGTCACGATGGAAAAGATGGGTGCAAGTAGCAAAAAACCCAAAATTCCAGATGTCTGTCGGCATTTTGGAGTCAAATGTGTAGCACTGGTCCCATTTTTTAGAGAGCAAGCATGGAGTTTCTGAGTGCTCTGATTACAAAGAGATAGTCTCCCAGGTTAAGAATCGTAGAGATAAAGAATCAAGACAGTTGCACCCGCCACGGTGAATAGAGAACTGGCCTGTCTTAAGACTATCTTCAATAAGGCTATTGAATGGGGAAAAGTAGAGCAAAATCCGGTAAGAAAGGTTAAACTCTACCAAGAGAACAACCGGCGGGTCAGATATCTGGAATCAGAGGAGATAGATAGACTACTGCGAGAATGCGCCGATCATCTGAACCCCATCGTAACTACGGCTTTGAATACAGGAATGCGACGGGGTGAAATCCTGAATTTGAAATGGGAAGATGTTGACATCAATCAAAGATTGATATATATTATACACAGCAAGAGCGGGGAGAAAAGAGAAATCCCCGTAAACAGCTTGCTCCTAGAGCTCCTGACGAGATTAAAAAGGAGCTCAAAAAGCCATATTTGATCAGTTTCAGGGCCCATAGCTCAGTTGGTAGAGCAACGGACTCATAATGCGTTTCCAGCCTAATCGTAGAATCACCACTAACCGCCAAGATCACCTCACACAGCCAGATACCAAGATTCTATTCATCTCATTATTTCTATTGATTACCACAGTTTTGTGCACCTCATAGTCACAATATGGTCACAAAACTGGAGTGTTGCATTGACCTCGCTATTTTGCTGCAGGCAACCCGTGAGGAGTTGTCTGCAAAACCATCCTTGCCTCTCTTAAATAGCCCCTGTTTTATTGCACGCAACGGCATTCCAATCTGCCCGGTCTGGGAAGGAAAATGACCGTAGTCTTCAATCTGCACTTTGCCCTACCAGAGAATGAACGATCTGATTCTTGGACTGAAAATCGCCAATACAGTATTTTTCTATTTCTGACGTTACATGCCTTCAGCATTGTTACCTGACCGAACCAGCTTGAACCGTATCTCGTGTAAGGTAATTTTCCATAAGGTGTCGCTGTGACTGGTAGCTTAAAATACCACTGAGCGTTGGTTTTTCCTCAAGCTCCCCCAACATTATTAAAATCAATCAATTCGGTTGTTTGACTTTTGGTTTTCTTTTGTTAGCATTAAATGGTCTTTGAGTGGATAAGACTATTGGTTAATATAAACCGAAGGGAGACAAAATGAAGGTGTCAAATCTCAGTGTGATGGCAGTAATACCGTTACTGATTGCCGGTTTCATCGGGGTATGCGATTCCATGAAGCCGACCCTGGCATTCAACGCAAAGGATGTGAAGATTGAAGATACCTCCAGTTCCTGGGGTGAGGTTTCCTTGGAAACCACCAGCATCAACATCGAGGTCATAACCAATGAGCCTGATTTATCCAGGGTTCCGCTCAAAGTTGACTGTGACATCTACCTTAATGAGGTTAACGTTATTAGTGGTTTGGGCGAAGACCTTTGCATTATCCCGTATGAAAGTGGGAGCTCAGTTCATTTTTCCGTAACCATTGATAACCAAAACATCATCAAGTGGTGGGTGTCTCACATAAACAATGGTGAACAGACAGAAGTGCGAATTGAGGGAAAAATCACTATTGCCTTAAAGGACATGGACCTTGACTTCCCTTTTTCAGAAGACTCATCATTCCAAACGGACATGCTCCAGAGTCTACAGGCTGTGAAATAGAATATCTTACATTGCCTACATAAGAAAATGCCAGATACAATGAGACCTGGGTTACAGGAACTATGGTATCCAACTGTCAGACTATCAAAGAGAAGTGCAATAATAAGAAGTATAGGTAGAGTTGCATAGGAGTATAAAAAGTCTAAAAGGAGCCAGAAATGCGAATTATTAAAACAAGTGTGGCAATAACTTTATCGTTGCTAATTCTTTCTTCATATGGTTTTTGCCACACTTCAGAAACTACCACCCAGGACAAGAGAATCACCGTAGAATTTAGTGGTTTGCAGGCTGAGAGTATCTGTTGTTCTTGGGGCCAGGTTTCTCTAAGTACCACCACAGTAAATACGGAAATTATGGTTCAAAATCCCCATTTGCACCACCTGCCACTCAAGGTTCAATGTGATATATATCTTAACGATATAGAGATAGTTAGCGGTCTGGGAGATGACCTTGAAATCCTACCTCAGGCTAGTGGTAGCTCTGTTCGTTTCTCCAGTACCCTGGATAATGAGAAAATCATTGACTGGTGGGTCTCCCATATCAACAACGGCGAGAAAACCACGGTACGGATTGAAGGAAAAGTAATTCTCTCCCTTGATGAGGTAGACATCTTCTATCCTTATTTTGAGGAATCAGAGTTGGAAACAAATATGCTCAAAGGTCTCAACGGCACCAATCTGGGACATATGGATATTGGAGTCTGCAAGATAGGCTGTAAGCGTTTGAGATCCAAGTGGGGAAAGGTTACCTCTCAACAGACGAAGATCAAACATACCATAACCATTAACAATTTTGGTTTCCTTCCTTGTTTCTTAGGGGTCACTGATGTAGACTACGGGTTAGTCATGAACGGAATTCAGATGGCTAAAGGAAGTATGGGTTTACCCTTGGGTCTTTGGCCGGGGCAAGAGAGATCCACCACCTGTACTTCAAAGATAGACAATAGGAATATAATAAAATGGTGGGTATCTCACATAAGTAATGGTGGGAAGACCAAGCAGTGTTTCAATTATGTACCCATGGTGAAAGTTTTCGGTGGAAAGCTGGCTAACTGGCCAAGTAAAACCTGCGGAACTTTTGAGACCAAAATTCTCCCCTGCCAAAAATAGCTTAGCTAATGAATAGCAGACCAACAGGTGCGGAAATTGCTGTCATCGCAACAGAGGACGCGCGACGAGGAGAAAATGGTAGTATTCCATTGTACTCACAGTGTATAAGTCCAAAATCTGATTGGTGAGAAGCTACTGATGTTCGAATAGAAATGGAATACAATATGACCATCGAGGACATTGAGTCCATGGTTGGACTTGTAATCGCCGACGCGTAATGGAGATCGTAATTAAACGGGATTCACATGGTTAAGGAAAATCGGGGGTCTGCCCTGGTAATCAGATGGAATCTGAAGTGGTTAGCCACCGTGGCCTCAAGGAGTATTCAAGGTAGGGGGGCTTCTATGATTTATATTCTTTCTGCCTTGTAAGCCGCTTGGCAAGCTGTGACACACCAAAATGGAACGTGGTAGAGTTATGTGCCCGGCCCTGGATGAGAGCAAGAGGATACTTTTGTGCGTAAGGTGATGATGAAGATGACAAAGGTCTCAGGTGAGAAGATACTTACCAAAGTCATTCTTACGCTGCTGGTGCTAATTCCTGTATTAGTGTCAGGATGTTTTTTTGATGTCCAATGTGAACATCAAATTGTGATTGATCCAGATGGGAAGGCTGATATATCCACCAGCTTCCGATTTGACAAAACTTCCGCTGGTGATGAAGGGGTTATCTCAATCAAGACTCTTTTGTTCATATTCCCCGAACTTCAGAATAACTATGAGCTGGAAAAAGAAGAAAAAGAAATTGGGTACACCGACTACGTCTACTATACTCTCAAATCCAAAGAAAAGGTAGATATTAACCATAATGAACATATTAGTTTCATTCAAAAAGAAGACGGGTCTTATTACTTTGAAGCCAGGATTCCTAAAATGATTGAGGGAGAAAGCGAAAGTGACCTAAAATATCTTACCCTAAGGGTGACCTTGCCGGAACAGATTGAAATGGCTAACTCCATGAACTACGAAGGTAAAACTGTCGAGTGGGAAATAAGGAAAAAAGATTTTACAAAAAATATTGTCCTAAAAGCCTTTACCAAGAGTTGTTCGAGTGGAATTGTTTCCTCTTCTCGAGATTCCTCTTCGTTGAAGCGACCTGAGATCTCTTCTGCGGACAAAATTACCCCAAAAGGTACTCAGTATATGTCCCATCGGGGCAAGAAGAAACTCATTTATCCCTCCCTACAAATAAAAGTGGTTAAAAGAGGTACCCCTTATTCTCCTTCTTTTCCTTATCTCAAGAAAGAGGGACCCTTACCATTTGGTGTACCAGAAAGAAAAGTAATTGCTCCTCTTCCCTTTTTCTCACCCGAGATAAGAGGAGTCTATGCTCCCTACAAGTCAGAGATCCCCCGGGAGAGAAAAAGAGAAATTGTTGACTATATGGTAACAAGAGGCCACAAGATACCTGGTGATCCTCCGGTTGGTGCCGTTGTGTCGATCACTGCCTTGCAAATTGCAAGTGTCTCCAGTGTCTGGGGAGGGGTCTCCCTGGATACCACCATGATAAATACAGAAATGTTGGTTAATGATGCTCGTTTCTCCGTTGTTCCCTTGGAAGTCGGCTGTGACATATACTTTAATGACATAAAGATGGTTGGCGGTCTGGGGCACAACCTTGAAATCGTGCCTCATGTCAGCGGTAGCTGTGTTCGTTTCTCCAGTACCCTTGATAATGAGAAAATCATTGACTGGTGGGTATCGCATATCAATAACGGTGAGAAAACCAGGGTAAGGATTGAAGGAAAAGTAATACTTTCCGTTGATGAGGTAGACATCTTCTATCCCTATTCTCAGGAATCCCAGTTTGAAACTGATATGCTCAAAGGTCTCAACGGCACCAATCTGGGACCTATAGATATTGGAGTCTGCAAGATAGGCTGGAAACGTTTGAAATCTGAATGGGGAAAGGTTACCTCTCAAGAGACAGAGATCAAACATACCATTACCATCAACAATTTTTACATGCCTTGTTATCCACTGGGGGTAACCGATGTAGACTACGGGTTAGTTATGAACGAAGTTCAGATGGCTAAAGGAAGTATGAGTCTACCCTTACGTCTTTGGCCAGGGGAGGAGAGGTCCACTACTTGCCGTACCAGAATAGACAACCGGAAAATAATAGAGTGGTGGGTTACCCACATAGAGAACGGCGAGAAGACCAAGTATTGTTTCAATTATGTACCGATAATGAAAGTCTTTGGTGGAAAACTTGCCAACCGGCCAAACAAAACTTGCGGAACTTTTGAGACCAACATCCTTCCCTGTGAAAAATAGCTTAGCTAATGAAAAACGGAGCAATAAGTACCGACATTCCTGTGATGCCAACGGAGACAATAGACAACGGGAAAGATGGAATCATCTATATCTTCTACCAGGGAGAAGAACTTCCCCATAAACCTATTATGTTTCAAGAAGAGAAAAGGTACGCTCCTTCTCATAAGGAAGCTTTAGCGGTTGGGGTATGACATTTTCATTGTGCAGAAAGGGTGACATAATTACTTTGCATTGACACATTTACACGATCAACTTGACATGTCGGTGAGAAATTTTAGCATATAGTATAGAGAAGGTATCAAATGCTGACGAAGATTCAGGTTCTTGCACATTTATTTCGGAATCTCAATCAGCCTCGATTAGGTGTCATAAGACAAGAATACTCCCCGTACCCTATTATAAGTCCACTGTCCAGCCAAAGAACACCGCTGGTCATACCAATGGCAATCTGCACACAAAACATCCTAGTCTTAAGAAGAAGTAAATTGGAATTGTTAATCTCCTTTGACAGGTAGTAATCCCAAGACAAAAGAAAGAACTTAGGAAACTGATCCTCTACTTGGGAAAGTATAACCGGAAGGAACTGGGATCTAGAGATGCTGTGCTTAGTTGACAAGAGATACAAGATAGCTACTAGGCATGATGACCATGTGCCAAACCAGAAGATCCCAATATGACTCTGTTGTCCTAAATGAGAAAGATAAGCCTGAGATTATGGGTATTTAGACTATGCTTATTAGAATTCGGAAAAGGGAGGATTGACAAAAAATGTTCCTGTTAAAAGATGGAGTAAAATACAATCTATGGCAACCTCAAAAAGAAAGTCAACTGGAAGAAGTGTTAATGGAGCACTTTAAAGAAGTTTTTGGCGGAGATGCTGTCTATTTCAACGTAAAGAAAGTTATTGAATCAAATGCAAAAATCGCCTCCATTCCCGACGCTTATGTAATTCATATCACTCAACCTCGTAAATGGTCCATTATAGAAGTTGAACTTTCCTCCCATGATGTATTCAGTCATATAGTTCCACAGATCAGCAAATTTGCCCACGGCATAAAGAATGATGCAACTCGCAGAAAGATCATCAAAATACTTCACGCAGAAATTAAAGGTAAGCCAATTCTAGAGGCTTGGGTGAAGGAAAAAATAGGCTCTGGCGAGATTCACGAATTTCTATCAAACATAATTTTTGAGGATCCCGATCTTATTATAGTGGTAGATAAGAAAACTAAGCAACTCGAGGAAGCTGTTCAAAGTCAGCCTTTCAGAAGTAATATTCTAGAAGTTAAGACTTTCAGAAGAAAAGGGGCAGAGGCTGTTCACATTCACTCGTTCCCAACCGTAGAGAGGGGTATTCGAGCTCCTTCTCTGGAACCTTCCAAGAAAGAGGTTAAGAAAGAGGTGACAATTGTTCACCTGGTAGATAGAGGGATCGTGAAACCCGGTGATGTGTTCAGAGCTGAGTATAAGGACAAAAGCTACACCGCCACCGTTACGAAAAGCGGTATGCTCGACGCCGATGGGAAGGAATATCGTTATCCTTCAGGAGCTTCGTACCATGCTACAAACGGCTCTTTTACTGGGAGTGGGTGGCTCTTCTGGAAATACAAGGACCCTGACTCAGGAACACTAAAGCCTATAGCGGAACTCAGAGCCAGAATTACTGGGGACATAAAAAAATGGTTGGTGCACGAGGAATAGCTCTTTCGAACTCGGGGGTGAAGATGACTGTTGCCTAGGCTCAAAGGCCGGCCCAAGAAGTGTGCAAGAAGTTGCCCTCAACTATGAGAGCATGAGAATCACCCAAGTTTGTGCTGACTTAACTAATAAGTAATTGAAGGAGGCTTCTGATCTACTTTGAGGTGATGATTTCACAAAAAGAAAGCGGGATTTAGACTCTGAAGCTGCTTATAGAGATAATTTTCAAGCATACGTTAGTTTGATTAGGAAGCATTATGGCCCACAATAGAAAAGGGAGGTTATTACGGGTGTGAATGTCAACGCAAAAGGGGACCACCTGATCAAGTGACACAGGAGGGAATTATTAGGAGCGTCTTTTTGAAGATTAGAATGATTTCAGACAATATCGGGAGTGTCGTTCCTATTAATGTATTGCAAGGAAAATAATGAGAATGAAAGTATTTATTAGTTGGTCGGGAAAACAAACTAAATCGATAGCTATCCGTTTAAGTGAATTTATCTCTAAGATATTAGAGTTAGATTCTACGCCATTTTTATCATTTCAAATTCCAAAAGGTGAAACATGGCCTCAAGAAATTATTAAAAATCTAAAAGAAGCAGACTTTGGAATAGTTCTGTTGACTCCAAAAAACACACTTAGCACCTGGATAAACTTCGAAGCGGGAGCGCTTCGAGTTTCAGCAAAGAAAGTATTCCCCTTGTTATTTGGTGTTGACCCTGAGGAGTTGCCATCTCCTTTAAATCAACTTCAAGCAACTAAATTTTCAAGACAAGATATGTTTATGCTTTTGTTATCCATGAATAAAATAAATGGACCTGAAAAGTTGGGAATAGACAGATTGGAGCAAAAAGTTGACATGTATTGGTCAGAATTTTCAGAAGAAATAAGGCGTATCATAAAAGAAACTGCTCGTAACGAGGAATTAAATGAATATCCAGATTCAAGTGATATAAAAAAGATTGAAAGACAAGCGTTTTCCGCAATGAGGCAAGCTAATTCAGATATTGAATTATTTGACAGAAAACTTCAAGAACTTCATTTATTAAACGATTATCCTGTTTTTGCAAAATTGAAAGTTTTAAAAAGTCTAAGTCTTGAAATACCCTGTAATTCCGATAGAGGAACCAAAATTATATTAGACAATTTATTATTTTTAATAGCGGGTTGGGATAATCGAAAGATGATAGAATTCATTGGTCAACAACAGGAGACAAATGGACTAGAATGGGCTAAAAAATTATTAGACGGGATATCGTCTTGCTTAAGTGAAATAAAATATACTGCTGAAGAATATAATCGAAGTGAAGATGTGAGACAAATAATTATTGAAACAATTGATACAGTTGATGAGAAAAAGCAAATGATTAGGAATAGTGCGTAGTAATATGTTATGTATCATGGGGAAATGCTATGACTCATTTTTCATTGAAAACATTATCTGGGATCATCACTGCAATTTTAGCATTTTATTTGACGCCGAAATGCCTCGGAAATTTAACTATGCAGGAGAATAGGGATAATGAGCATTATCATTAACCTATTGATTAGTTGCGTATAAACCTTTCGCCTGCCACGAATATCAAGAGCTGCGGCAGCAGATTTCCCTCATCATCTTACTTAGAGGGGAAATCATCAGCAATGCGTTTTTGAAGACAAAGATGGTGTCATAAGTAGAATAGAAGAGCTGCTTGGGCGGCAACTAAAGGATTTGTCTCGTGGGAGATTTCGTAAGAATCAATAAATGGGCGCTGTCCCTATTAAAACAATTCATATCTTTTACAAGGACGAGGGGCTTCCATTCAAGCCTATTGTTCCTGTAGAACATCAACAATACGCTCCTTCTCAAAAGGAAGTTTTGCTGGTAAGGGTATGACATTTTTATTTTACAGAAAGGGTGACATAATTATTTTGCATGGACAAAAGCATAAAATTCAGTTGACATATTGATACTTTGTGCGCATGATAGAACTCTGTATAATAATATGTTATGTGTATGGATGTAAAAAAATATTGCGCAGAATCAAACAATTGTTTATTTAGAAGCTAGATACAATAACCCACAGGAATAAAGGAAAGATAGATCACGAATATAATAGGAACCACAATCAATGGTTATGTCTTTAATGAGTTCATTGGCTCAGGTGCTTTTGGGGCTGTCTATAAAGCAGAAAAAGAGGGAAAAATATATGCCATCAAGATATTCAGGGAAGAGTATGTACTAGAAGAGTTTAGGAAAAGGGGAGACAAGAATCGCATACAACGGGAAATCTCTATACTGAAAGCAGTTAATCACCGGTATCTTGTAAGATACGCTGATGATTTCATACTAATATCACAAAGCGTTCCTTCTATCTTTCTTGTCATGGAGTTTGCCGAAGGTCAAACATTACGGGAAATACTTGATACTCAAGGCCCTTTTGACGAACAAGAAGCATTGAGCATTTTTAGCAGAATCCTTGAAGGAACTCAGCATTTACACAATATAAGAGGAGATGAGGAAGACAGGGGTATTGTTCACCGTGATCTACATCCGGGAAATATCATAATTAATGTTGGTGGACATATCAAAATTATTGATTACGGTATTTCAAAAATCATAGATTATACTTCAATAACGAAAACTGGTGATATTATAGGTTTTCCGCGTTACATGTCTCCCGAACAAATTACTGACAGCAAGAACCTTGATAAGCGTAGCGATTTATACACGCTTGGCATAGTGCTTTACGAAATGTTGACAGGGAAACTTCCATATGAATTTTCAAACCTTCCTGAATTGGTTGATAGAATAAAAAACCAACCCCCAACTCCTCCGCGAATTCATAAACCTTCAATAAGCAATCGTCTTGAAAACATTATTCTAAAGCTGCTTGAAAAAGAACCTTATCAAAGGTTCACAAAAATAGAAGCGCTCGCAAATTCAATTAAACAGGATGAAATTCAACTAACCGAAAAAGAATATGATCTTAGTCCTAAGTTTTATTCTATCTTATGGAATGAAAAAAGTATCTTAAAAGAATACCTCCAATCAAACGAAGGTTCGCTGAATGTTATACTTCCAGCACATCATCAGTTTCAGCAAAAATGGATGTTTCAGCTTGGTAGCATGGGTTTCTTTCATAAGATAGTCGACCCCTCAACAATTCGATTAGCTTATGGTACATATACTAATACAAAAGGTTTAACTGAGTTACCTTATGCACCGAGTAATCTTCAGGTTATCACCCCAAGATATTTGCAAGACTATAAAAAGCAGAAACAGTATGTTGAAAAGGTACTTTCTGAACAATTGAAGCTTGGAGCAGACGCTTTACTATCCCCATTTCATTATACTCACAACACAACTGTTTTACCACTTTCTTCACAACGAAATCCTATTGCGGAGTGGTTCGACTTAGATATGAAGCTTTTAAAGGAAAGTATCGATTACCGGAATGGAAAAGCACCCGGCAAAGAAATATATGCAGGTATTTGTTTGAATGGAGAAAGTTTGAACGATCCCCTTAACAAAAGGACCGTGTTAAATAATTTTTCTGCGTTTGAGTGTGATGGTTATTTGTTTTTTGTTGATGGCATTGAACGAGATACTTCCCAAGCTACCCTCTATAATTACTTGGATACATTAATTAAACTTCAGGCAAACACCAGTAAACCTGTTATTGCTGTAAGGGTTAACATTGGACTTGGGCTTGGAATCCTCTGTACAGGTGTATCCGCTTTTTCGATGGGTACATCTCGCTTTGAAAGCTTTACAGAGAATTTATACAAAGAA
>AQRW01000113.1 GCA_000402295.1 Candidatus Aerophobus profundus SCGC AAA252-L23 | reverse complement strand
TTAAATAGTCGTTATAAAAAACCTGTTTACCCTTAGTCTTAAATAGATAACTTACACAAGCAGTTCCTCCAAACGCATCCAAAACAGAATTAAAATTTAGATGCTTGCAATTTTGCCAAATCCACTCTACTAACTTGAGTTTACTTCCTTGATACCTGGTTGATGGGAACTGAAAAGTTATAGGTGGATACTCTGGTTCAAAAGTGGGCAACGTTAGTTGGCCATATCCTAGAGGAGGTTCTTTGACCAGCAAATTTCCACCTTTCTTTAGTTGCTGCTTTATAACACTTAATGGGAAATATTCATTTTTTAACTTCTCAATCTTTAATATTGTTTCAATGGTTTTTTCAGAGAAAAGTCGATAACCAGACTTGGTTACTTTTTCGGGTTTTATCAATTCAAGGTTTAAATAATAATTGATTGTACTTATAGGAAGTTTTATTTTTTTTGATAACTGCCCAATTCGGTACAATTTATTATTCATAGTCATCTCTCAAAACCATAAAGTATTACTTCATACTTCATTCTATGCAAATAACTATTTTTTGTCAACCAACTGCCTCAGCTTCTCCAATAATCCTAAGACGTGGGATCTGCCGAGACTGTTTTCCTCCTCTGTCATTGCGAGTCTGCCGCAGGCAGACGTGGCAATCTTAGGGGTTGCTAAGCCTCTTCCGAACCCGGAGAGGAATGTCGCTTCTCTCAATGACAGGTTAGTGCATCAACTTGGAAATTCTTAATTAGAAAAGCAGTTGGTAGGCGCAGGCTTTAGCCTGCGTTTATTTGCGCAGCGGCCTCTTCTACGCAAGTTAAAACTTGCGGCTACCTGGGCTGAAACTTGCGGCTACCTTTATGAAATATAGACTATTATCCCAGGATTTTCCTGGTTAGAGCGGCCACGGTCTTACCCAGCTTCTGGTGCTCATCTGGCTCAAGGTGAATTCCATCAATGTCACTGGAAACAATCACTTTAGAGGTATCCAGGAATTCACAGCCGTATTCCTCGGCCACTTGCCGGTAATGAGAGGAGAACTTTCTTGATTTTTCTTCGGCTCCCTCGAACTCCTCGGCAAATTCTGTTAGCTTGCCCACTGGAGGTGGAGCCATCAGTAAAATCTGAGGTACATCTCCAGTGGAACCGGAGGCACTTTTCTGGATGACATCCAGTAGAACACCGGCTCCTTGAGCTATGTCATAGGCGGAAAGAGAGAATCGTTTCTTCAAGTCATTACTTCCCAGCATCAACACCACCAAATCTATGGGCCGATGGGATTCCAAGCAAGGAATAAGGTATTCCTTACCGTTTTTGTGTCCTTCAATGGGATCTTCCCAGACAGTGGTTCTCCCGTTTAATCCTTCCTCAACGATTTCATATTCCTCCCCAAGTTCTTCTTTCAGTACACCGGTCCATCTCTGGGATTTCGGGTAACGCTCTTGGGTACGAGGATTATAACCCCAGGTGTTAGAATCTCCATAACACAAAATTCTTTTCATCTTTACCCTCCTTCCGGTCCTTCTTTATTCCTTTGGCCAAAACAAGTTCTCCGGTTGCCTCACAGTGGTGTGAGAAAACTCATACTGAAGCTGCAGCATATCTGTTTTCTAAGATAAAGTTTGGTATTGTTCCTTTGCCTTAAGGCTGAAATATCTACCCAGATGAGATAAAAGCGCCTTAGCTTTTTCTGGATGACAAGCTTATATCTTGAAAATCAAATTACCCCTAAGCCCCCAGGAAATCATTGTTCTATCCAAATAGGTGAAGCCCAGGCCATTTCTCCATCCACCTGAGTAACCCGCAGATAATAAAATAGAAGAGGATACAAAGAAAGATTCCTCGGATTTTCTTTATCCACATATTCAAATTCTTCCCACTGGCTACTGCCCTGGTAAGTATACAAAACTCTGTTGTTTCTCAAGATGGTAACCGTTTTAATAATATCGGTTCCAATGATGGTCACTTGAAGGTGTCGTCTCTTTTTGGTTTTCTGCATGGTCAATTCCGCTCCCATTGCCTGTCCATTCAAACAAAACTGTATAATTATCTTTGGACCAGTAGTTCCGTAACAACGTCGACTCCAGAGAGCTTCCCAGATAGCCTCTCTGGTAAGTGCCTTGGCCCAAACGGCAACTTTGGCTGCTTCTCCAACATCACCAGAGTGAGTATCGGAGGAGACAATAAATCCCAGCCTATATCCTCGGGCAAGCGCTGACTGAACCGACCTGTTCACGTAATCAGTGGGAACTCTCAAAGCTCTACTACAACCTTGTCCTTCGGAATTTCCCCATTCTGAATATATTTCTACTAACCTCTGAACTTCTCCCGAGTGATGATCCCAATTTTGTCCGATGTGAGTACAGGCAGGATGGTGGGGGATAGTCATAGCCTTTTTATTCTTCAGTACCTCCCATAATTTTTTGGGAGTAGAGTACTTGAGGTTATCCCAGCAGTATAGCTCAGCTTCATCCTCATTCAAAAAGTAAACGTTTCTGTCACCCCCTTTTGATCTTTCATTATATTCGTAGGCAGGAAAAGTCACAAACTCCCCGGGTTGATAAAAATTACGAGAACACTCTTTGAGGTGTTCCCATTCGTCATTGGTGAGTTTTGTATCCACGTCAAAAAGAGGTGTTTCTCGACATATATCAGTAACAGCAGCTAAGTCCAAACCAGTGTCTACAGCATATTTATAGTAATCTTCCGGTTGCCAGGCTTGAGTGGTCCAAAAGGCACCGTTCATAATGTGAAGATCTCCCCAATAGAGACTATAAGTATGATAAGGAGGGCACAGGTCTTTCTTAAATATACAAGGATTACTTTTGGCAATAAGAACGCTTCGTCGGTCAACTAGGCTAACCACCCCAAATTTTTGTTCCGGGCTAATCGGAGGAATTGATAAACAATGAATTGGCTTCTTTTCTGTCAATTTCAGTTCAGAAAATTGTTCACCCCATTGACACTCAATTTTTCCCCTGTAACCATCGGCTAATTTCCCGTATTTACTCGGGTAGGATAGTATTTTGTTTAAAGGATAATTTTGTTGCAGGGTTAACCCATCGTAAACCAATATCCTCAAAGAAAGTGGATCTTTAGATGTAGTTATACTGGGAATATCTGCTCTTAGAAGCTTTACGGGACTTGAATTAATCCGAAGACGAGGGATAGTCTCGATTCTGTAGAACCCAGTATGGAGGGCTTTCCTTTTCCCATCAGAATCTACGGTGACGAATATATTTACCCATTCCTTCTCTCGAGAGGGTAATATTTTACCATCCGGTCCACCATGGAAAATGTCTCCATAAATCAGAGTGACGAGGTTTCCACTCACCAGGGGATTCTCGAGAATCTTTATCCGAAAGTTTCTCCCCACAGGACTTGTAGTTCGCTTATTTACATCCTTCTCCGCTTGTCTGCTGAGCTCCATCACGGAATGCATAAATTGCGTCTCGCTATACCAGGGCTCTTCCTCTATAACCTCCAGGGAGCGATGAGGAATATCACAATGTACCGAAACATATCCTACTTCTTGAGGATCCCTGATTTGAGGATTCCCAAACAGGTACGGCAGGGTAAAACGTATCTCACCTCCTATTTCTATTTGCTGTCCAACCCGAAAGAGAATCGTCCAGGTTCCTATCTGACCCGTAATCACCTCTTCTGGATGAATTACTGCTTCACCCATTCCCTTTTTTATGATTTCTAATCTCATCTTTTTTGCGATAGCTATGACTTATTTTTAGTATTTCCAAAGGCGGACACGTTCAGCGAATCTACCGCCAGATACAAATTCACCGGTGATTAAATATTTCTTTCCGCCAAAAACAGTATATGAGAATCCACCGCTTGTCAACCAACTGTTACGTAACACCAACTAGATAAATTACAGTTAATTCAAACCTCACGGTTAAAAGGTCTTCTAATAGATTCCACAAAACGAGTTTTTTTCAGCTTATTCTATGAAGTTCAAAGTTGTGTTATTAGTCTTAACTTGTTTAGTTAATCAATCTATCCTCCAATCTTTTGCCCAGAGCTTCAAAGAAGAACAAATGCGATATCCTCAGGTTAGAACTGCCATAGGCGAGAAAGATTGTTTAATAAGGATTCATTCAGATTGATAAAGAACTATCAGATTTGTTCTCTACCAGGTAAATTAGGACCAAAAAGACAGCAAGGAGACCTGCAAGTCCCCGAAGGTTTCTATTGGATTGACCGATTCAATCCTGCCAGTAATTTCTACTTGTCATTAGGAATCAACTATCCAAATCAGTCTGATCGTATCCTTGGAAAATCAGGAGAATTAGGGGGGAGATATATTCATTCATGGGGGTTGTGTCACCATAGGTTGTATTCCCATAACTGATGATAAGATAAAAGAACTATACCTTATTGCCGTAGAGGCAAAATCCAACGGTCAAGATGGGGTGGATTCAGTGAAGGACGTTTTATGTTGTTGACTGCGAGAAGCAGAGTGGGTAGCCGCACCCTTTAGGGTGCGCATGAACGCAGGCTAAAGCCTGTGGCTACCAAGATTACTTCGCTCGCAATAACGGAGTTCACTGAGTATTTACGAAATAAGTTGGTCATCAACGGTGTATTATTTATTAGAGAGAAGGAAAAAAATGCTGAAAAACTCGATAACCGAAGGAGGGATAAAGTGAAGAGAGCTTTAGTAGGGCTGATGGTTCTGGCTGGTTTAGTGCTGGCAACTATGGACGAGCCTACCTGGGCCGAGACGATTGGTTATAGGAAGCCGCCACCTGTACCTTCCCAAACTCCCGCTTTTCCTCGCTTTCAGCCACCTCGAGTCATTCCCGAGTTCCCCGGGAATTGGATTCCCGGACAATGGGTCTGGAGACGTGCCCTGCGCCGTTATGTTTGGATTCACGGATATTGGGCCAGGAAACCGGGCCCGGCTTTCATTTGGATTCCTGGACAATGGGTTTGGAGACCACAGCGAGGTATCTACGTTTGGGTTTCCGGACACTGGGAAAAGAAGCCGCCAAGGAGGGTCTGGGTTCCCCAGCCTCGGGGAAACCCTCGGAATGAATGGCCCCGGGCTCGCCAGCCCCGCAAATGGAATTAGTCTCCGGGAGCGCCGGGCTGTTTAGCTCAGAAGACTTACTCAGTTTCCTCATCTGGTTTAAGAAGGGAGATCCAAGGACTACAAAGAAATTGAAATATCTCACCTTTCCGGTAGAATAGTGGTATGGGCAAACTCAAGGAGAAACAAGAAAGATATACTACTTGCTCTAAAGAGGGAAATTGATCTTTTGCACTTCCCAAATTAGGAAATGGTATCTGAAGAAGATTTGGAGGTAAGCAAGAGCAGAAAATATTGCTTAAGCCTAAGAGGGGCAAGAATGGCTGAGGAAGGGAGAGTGCAGAAAAAAGTTTTTCCGCAGGGCAATAGCCTTGCCAAAGGGCCTGTTCTCATATCAGTTGCCATAGTCCTATTGTTGCTTGCTGGTGGGATGGCCTTTGCTTCCTGCCAGGGTTTTGACCCATGGGCCGGCCGGCCAATGGCTGAGTTCGAAGGAGCATTCCACATTTCCGATGAGAGAGGACAGCCTCTTGAGGATACCGTTGTTTCCTTTTCCTGAACTCAAGGCAGAGCTTCTGATGATGTATATGAAATCCGGTCTGATCCTACTCGTTTTGGCTTCACCTTCTGGGTAGCCCTGGACAATTGGTTTGCTCAGGGCTCAAAACCGGGCTCAGTTTCCTTTGATGGTGGGTGGTGTTACACTACTTTCTCTTCCCTGGCTCCCTGTCAGAGAATCTTCAATTATGAAACGGTCAAGGGCCTGGGAGAGCTTAAGATAAATTACCATTTTTGCTACAATATTGGTCCTCTAAGAAACTGTTATGCTCGCCAGGATCTAGTTAAAACTCAGCCCCGTAAGTCTATTATCGAAAATAATGTGATTAGTTATATGTTTAAGATTACCAGGCCAGGGTATAAGACTGCCTTCCTGGGGCCGTATACGGAGAATGTCAGTGGGGGTCACAAATGGAGAGATGATAAATACGGAGGTGCCTATCATTTCATCCTGTATTGCGGCTATTATCAGATAGCAATGAGAAAGCTAAAGAAGCCTATCAGCCCCCGCAGTTCTTCCAAACCGACGCCTATTCCTCCGGAAAGGTCATCCGGGGAGACTCAAACCGGAAAGGGAAGGGGGACTTTACCGAAGCAGCCATTGTTAACCAGAGAAGATGAGAGCTACTCCGGAGACAAGATAACCCTCAACTCCGGTACCTTAAATGGCAAGACAATTGATCCTTCAAGTCCCCTGATCAAGGTCGGCCCAGGTAGCAGAATCTCGGGCAGCCTTGATATCACTGCCCACAACCATCACTCTGCCGGTGCGGTAGTCCCGGTAGGTGCTACATCCACCTGGGGTGATCGCAGAATGAGCTACTGGACTGTAGTCCGTCACATAAAGCCTGGTGATACAACTCTTACCGTAAACATTAATCTAACCGCTCCCTCCCAGGAAGGGACTTATTATATCATCATCAGTTGTGCTGGTGAGCTGGATGCAGGAGATATTATGTCGGGAACCAACTGGGACTACGGAAAGGAAGTATGGAATGATGGTAATGACGTGGTTGACTGGGAGGATGAGACAATTCAGCACGCTATTAACTATGGATACGTGGTATTTCCCAAGCTGTGGCAGGGTGGTGAGTACAAAGAGAGTCCTCAAGGGGCGGCAGCAGTGAGAATAGTGGTAGAATCTGAGAAACCATTTGAGGCAAGCCATAAAGTCATTTTTGATACCAAGAAGCCGGTAAATGGATGGCTTAATTATCAACTTGAGGGTAGGCAGAGGTTAAAGAGGGGTGAGGTAGGTCACTATCTTTTAAGGATAACCCCCATAGGGTACAACACCTGGGTTCATCACTACAAGTGGGTGGCTGAGAGCTGGACCATAGGAGATCCCAACATTAAAGTAGCTCTTCTTATTCCTCCTTACCTATGAGGCTGGTGAAAAACCCCCATATTGTAGCGGTCTGATTTATCGGACCCTTTATTAAAGCAAGTTTCATAAATGAAACCTCTACAAAAAACCACTTTATCAGCAGTCTTCTAGGGGGGCGCCTAGTTACTGGGGAGAAGATAACCATCCAGTGGTGTATGTAAGCTGGAATGATGCGATAACCTATGCTAAGTGGGCCGGGAAACGTCTTCCCACCGAGGCTGAGTGGGAAAAAGCTGATAGGGAAGGCTTAGTAGGAAGGAAGTATCCCTCGGGAGATAAAGAGCCTGACGGAAGTCAATGCAATTTTTTTGATGAAGAACCCGATGATGGCTACAGATACTCTGCCCCGGTAGGACACTATTCTCCCAACGGCTACGGTCTTTTTGATCTGGCCGGCAATGTCTGGGAGTGGTGCTCTGATTGGTATGACAGAAACTACTATGCGAACAGTCCCCCTAATAACCCTTCGGGTCCTAATAACGCCTCTTTTCGCGTCTTCCGGGGTGGTAGTTAGGGCAGTGATGCCGGCGCGGCTTGCGCTGTGCGTATCGTGGCCACGACACACCAGGCATCACGGCCCGCGGTCTGGGGTTCCGCTGCGCCAGGTCTCCTTAGATTTTTACCCTTTTCACTTTTACCCTTTTACCCTCTACCAGAGAACAAGGTTAGCAGTAGACATAGGGGTCAGGTCTTGCAGTGCAACACTTAATTTAATATGGTATATTTCACTGTGGGAGGAACATGGGACAGGACCACCGAGAATGTAGTTCCCAGAAGCCTTTTATCACATAACTTCCAGGAATAATACACAAAAGATAATCTTTCCGGATAATAAGGACGAAAAGAACCTCTTAGATTTTCCCTGCTCGGTGGTAAAAAAGATTTAACTGATTATCTCATTTCTGTTGTTTTGATAAATAACCCTTATCATTTACTCGTTGAAACACCCGGTGAGAAGTTTGAGCAAAAGAATGAGACAGTCAAGAGAGGTATACACCCAGCCGTTCAACCGAGAACACCGGCGGTTTGATCATCTTTTTTAGAGTCCTTAGTTGGGCTCTGAGAGGAAAGAATGCATGAATGCAAGACCTGACCCCACTTACTGCAAATCCGGCCATTTGGCAACGGAGTAGATCAATATCGGTAGTCGCAAGACTTGAGAGCCTCTTCCGTAATTGACTTTTAGTTTTCATAGAGTATTCTAATGAAAGTGAAATTAGAAGAAAAAGGAGGAATAAGAGGTTCATCAAAAAGGAGAATGATATGTCATTAAAGACCGGGAGACTTGAGATGTTAGCTCGTGAGTTTAATTTATCTAAAGATGCTCTGATAGAAGAGAGTTTGAAAGTTTTTTTGGAAAGAAAGCTAAGAGAGATAAAGACAGAAATCTTTAAAATTACAGGAGAGTACAAAATTTCCTCTGTTAAGGAATTAGAAGAGTTATACAAAAAAGGAGAGGTAGAAGAGAAAGATTCTTGGCAGGATTTACAAAAACTGGATCATCTGGAATTTAAAAGGGACGAATTAGAAAAACTTCTCAAAGAATGATCATTAATACCAGAGAACTTAAAGAAGTTGCTGAAGTTGAGTTTAGCGATATTGTTGAAGATGTAATATTTACCGATATTAATGAACTTCGCATCGTTCTCACTGATGGAAGTTTTATAGATATATGGTTCTCACTGAAGTTAAAGGGAAGATATAGTTATCATTGGGAAAGAAAATTTATTAATGGTTCTATTTATCGTCATGATAATGCTGCTCATAAGAACTGGGAAAACATCAAAACATTTCCCCAACACTTTCATAATGGAAGCGAAGACAGAGTGAGGGAAAGCTATATAAGCGAGGAACCAGCAGAAGCTCTCAGATATTTCTTGAACTTTGTGAGAAAAAAATTAGGAAGGGCAACTTGCCTAAACTCTGGAGCTTAGCCCGACTTCCCAAAGGGGTAACACAAATAGGCATAAATAGAGGAATTTATTTACAAAGTAGTGCAAGTTTCCCTTCATAGCTAATCGTATGTGGTATAGAAGCCTTTGGTTAGATTCTCTGTTCCATAATAGGGAATGAAGTGACCATCGAAGTAAAAGATGCCTATCTGAACAATCCTGCACTCTAAGAACTTCTAAATAAAACTGAGCATGAGTTCCTCAGTTTTATTTAGAGAAGATATATCATCTAGAAGACTGCTGAAAAACCCCCTATGGTCTCCTGATATCTTAGGTTAATTTTGTTCTTTCTCAAGAGTTTCTCGATTGGACATAAATCCTTATCTGTGGTATAATAGAGTCATTCTCATAAGAAGAAAAATACCACCATCTAAGGATAGAAAATGTTAGGTAAAGAAGAAAAACAAGTTTCCTTTTTTGACACTGGCTTTGTCTGTGCCCATCTGATTAAGAAAAATAGCTTCTACGCTAAAATGCATGACCTTGCTGATACCATCATAACTGATGATCACTTTGCTGATATTTACTGCCTCAACAATGGCCGGCCTTCTGTTCCTCCAGCTAGATTAGCCAAAGTCCTTATCCTTAAGCACTATGAGAGTTTATCTGACAGAGAGGCTATAGAGATGCTGCGTTTTAACATAAAGTGGAAGCATGCTCTTAACCTTTCTCTTAACTATGAGAGCTTTCACCCCACTCTCCTTACCCAGTTCCGAGCCCGGCTTTTAACCAACCATAGGGGTGCACTCCAGTATCATACGCCGCATGCTTTGTTCTTTTGACCGGACTCATACACTGATTGTAGCAAAGAACTATAAGTAGGGAAACACTAATTTTTTATGAAATTTAGTTTAAGTGGAGAGACTTTAAAGATCAAGGGGGCAGTTAGTCGTTCCGCCTTGAAGCTCTGCTCCATCTTCATTGGATAAATCTCGAACCTGAGAAAAGTAACTTTCCCCCTCCTGGAGGAGAATATAGGGTAATTTGTACTATTGAGAAGGATAAGAGAAGAGTTGTTATCCTCTTTGTCAGAACAGCCTCGGCAGGCAACTTAATAAATTCTAATGGTTTGCCGAAATTAGGATGAAATAACAGTTGGAGATGAATAAGATGAAGACAGAGAAGATTATCTCTGATTTAATCAAACCTCTCATAGCCTCAGGCGTATATAAAAATGAGGTGGTTGCTTTAAAGGATATAGTTGCTAATTATGTAGAAAGAAAAATTAAAACTTATGATTGAAGATTGATAAAATTATCTTAATTCTTGAAAAGAATCCTGTTAGCTCCAAGACTGAAATAATCACCTTTGATGAAATTGCAGAAAAATCAATTTATAAAATTCGTTGTAGATTGATTCCATCTCAATACAAACTTGATATAAGATCTATCCAAACAGAAAAGGAAATTCTTTATTCTTATCAAGGCAGAGGGTGTCTCTTTGATATATATTTATAAAGATGTAATAAAAATAAAGACATAGGAGATAACGATGATGAAAGCATCCTTGGCAGAAGAGGAGATTTCAATAATTAAAGAATCACTCCAAAGAGAACTTGTATTATCAGAGGCGAAGGTGAATTTGATAAGGAAAGAAATCGAAGGTTTTAAGAAAAGGTATGGGATGTCTTCAGAGGAATTTGTGAATAAGTTTGAGCGAGGTGAACTTGGAGATGATCAAGATTACTTTGAATGGTGGGGCTTGGCAAGAGGGCTTACGGAGATAGAGAAGAAGATAGGCAAAATAAAGATGGTGTTATCCTATTGATTTCAGATTACTTCAACGAAGTTGAGCGGAGAATAGCGGAAACGAAAATCATTGTAGAGAGGGAAATTGATTACAAAGGGTTCGGCAGTGATGAAGGGATGATACGGGGCGAATTGCTTTTCATAAACGGGTATGTGCTTGAATTCATGGAATATATAAGTAAGGAAGAAAGACCGAAGTATAGATTTCATTTGATGGACAAGGGTGGGAAAATGATTTTCAGATACGATAATGCACCACATCACAAAGTACCAACTTTCCCATATCATAAGCATCTTCCGGGAGGAGTAAAAGAATCGAAAGAGAAGAGGATTATTGAGGTTCTAAAGGAAATAGAAATGCTGGTGTTAAAAATTTAGGGAAATTTAACATAGGTTCGGTGATTTGAATAATATTTTTTGCTAAAGTTATTGTGGATCATCACTTTAGATTTCACTCTTCAAGATTGGTTAACAATTTACCAAATCCAGGTTCAATTTTTTCCTGAAAATGCACAATTGCACAGAAAAGAGGGCAAAATTTGACAGCTAAGTAAACTCCTATTCGACAGTGCCTGGTAGAAAATATCTCTGTAATCCGTATACAGAGAGTGATTGCTGGCACGGTCAAAAAGAGGCTCGTACCTGGTTTTGTTTTTGGGTGGAATTTTACCTGTCAGGTATGTGGTGTGCTCCCATTCACTGTCGAATGGGAGTTTTTTCTTGGCCAAAAAAGGTAGATATTTACTAAAGTAGGTATCTCACCGCCATTGCCACCACGAGAGCTGAGTGGGAACCGCAAAAACTAAGATTGCCAAGCTTGCTCCGAGCAGAGCGAGGAATCCGATCGTTGGTAATGAACCAGGTTCCACTAAAGGGCCTACTGGAATTCTTACCGCAACATCTATTGCCCCCGCGGTGGAGGAAGCTCTGCCTATGTGGGTGGGAGAGCTTTCGAGCTACCATTCCGGACTCCGTCCATCTCTGTAGGGGACACTTTAGTGTCCCTGGTTTGTCTCTTGTGGGTGCCTAAAGCCGCCCCTACACAAGAACGGCAACACCAGGGAGGAGTCTGGCCCACCCAACAAGGAGCTCAAAAGCTGCCCCAGCCAAGAGAATCACTCTCTCGGGCACCACGATCCTGTGAAGCGAAGACACGTCTGGGGAGCCTTCAGGCTCCCCTTGTATGTTAAACTATACAAGTGAAACAAGCAAGTACCTTGTTATGTTCTCAGAGAAATTGAAAGTAGATTGCCATATTGGGTCATGGAGAGAAAAATGAGAAAAAACAAGAGCCTAATCAGAGGTCAACTCAGATAAAAGTATAAGCTACCTAGATTTTACCTCTCTGTAAGTGTTCATTTGGCCCAGGGGCTCACCAAAAAGCACTACCCACCCTTCTTCTACCTTTACCTTCCCTTGTAAAAATGAGTGAATGAGGATTATTCCTCTCGCAGTCTTCTGATAAACTGAGCAATCTTCTTCTTGCTCTCTTTCTGAAGAAGTATTTTCTCCAGTTCCTTGGCAATCTCTTGATT
>AQRW01000112.1 GCA_000402295.1 Candidatus Aerophobus profundus SCGC AAA252-L23 | reverse complement strand
GGAGAAAAATGACAGATTTGGGCAAGATTATGGGTCTCCTAATAACACCATTCACTGATGAAGAAATGGTGGATCACAACAAGGCGGCTGAATTGGCCAGGGAAGCGGCTAAATCCCCGGGTGCAGATTCCCTCACTGTAGCTGCTACCGCCGGTGAGTTTGCCTCCTTAACCTTTGAGGAACGAATCAAGCTGTTCAAAACGGTAAAGACGGCTGTTGATAAGCCAGTGATAGCTGGAACAGGAGCAATCACTACCAGAGAAACAATCGCCTTAACCAAAGCAGCCGAGGAGGAAGCTAAAGTAGATGCAGTGGTGATAATGACCCCATATTTTTGTAATCCCACCCAAAAAGAGGCCTACGAGCATATAAAGAGTGTAGCTCAGGTGACAAAATTGCCTGTTTTGCTCTATAATTATGGCCTTACCGGGGTAATCCTGAATATAGACACCATCGTTGAACTTTCCAAGATCACCAATATTGTAGGGATGAAGCAAGCGGCTAATCCTATGGACATCCCTATTATTATCAGGAGAGCTGCCCAAGATTTCCAGGTGTACTCTGACCCTATCAACCTATTTTTGGGTGCTTCAGGTATGCTTGGTCTGGCTTTTCCCCCCTTACTAAATAGGATGAGAGAGGTAATAGAACAATATGAGGCGGGAAAAGAAAAAGAGGCCTTTAAACTTTGCTATGACCTGGTCAAATATGGAAACGTATTTTATCGAAATAATCCCGCTCCGCCTTTTAAGTGTATTATGAATCTGGCCGGTTATCAGGTGGGGAAACCGCGTCTACCCCTAACCGAAGCAACTGAGCAAGAAAGAGAAAGAATCAAGAAGGTCTTGCTTGACTTAAAATTCATAAAGTCGGAAGTTTAGACAGTTTCCGAGAAAGAGAACTTAATATGTCACCGGCAAGAACCACAGAAGTGGTAATAATTGGAGCAGGCATAGCGGGCACCGCTATAGCCCGAGAACTGTCCAAATACCAAACTAAAGTAATGTTAATAGAAAAGGCAGCCGAGATATGCTTTGGTTCTACCAAAGCCAGCACGGCTATTATTCACCCGGGATTCCCCGTAGCCGGTGCCCCCTTGAAAACTAAGTTTATCCTCCAGGGTAACCGCATGTTTGAGCAACTAGCTAGTGAACTGAATATCTCTTTCAAGAAAATGGGAGAGCTCACGGTGGCCAGGAACAAGAACGAATTAGAATCTCTAAAAAAGCTAAAGGACGAAGGCCAGGCTGCCGGCATAGCGGGGCTTAAAATCATAGACAAATACCAGTTACAGAAAATGGAGCCTAATGTAACTAAAGATAACCTGGGAGCCCTATATGCTTCTACGGCGGCTATTGTTCTCCCTTTTGAGGTAGCTATTGCTCTGGCGGAAAATGCCAGTCAAAATGGGGTCAGTATTTTAGTTGATACCGAGGTAATTGACCTCGAGCGACTGCCCAATAAGCATCTGCTGGTAAAAACCAACCAGGGTGACCTGGAAGCTGAGTTTGTGGTCAACGCGGCGGGAGTATTTGCTGATGAGGTTGCCTCTATGGTTGGGGCCAATGATTTTAGCATTGCTCCTCACAAAGGGGAAGAATATTTGCTGGATAACCGAGTGGGTAATTTGATTAACCGGCCTCTTTTCCCGATGATTGATTGGTCTTTGATAATTCCCACTGTAGACGGAAACATTATTCTAGGCACCACCTACACTCCCGCAGAGAATCGATATGATTTCGCTACCACGTCTCAGGGATTCAAGCGAATATTCGGTATGGCTCAACAGTTGGTTCCCGCTCTTTCTCCCCGGGATATCATTAGATCTTTCGCTGGATTACGAGGTATGAATACCAGAACCAGTGATTACATCATAGAACCTTCTAAGAAGGAGCCTCGGTTTATCAACGTAGTTTTGGGTTCCCCGGGAATCACCTCTGCTCCGGCCATCGCTCAGTTGGTAGTGGAGATACTGGCCAGCCAGGGTCTTAAGCTAATCAATAACCCATATTTTAATCCCCAAAGGAGACGAATACCAAGATTTAGTGATTGTTCCGAGGAACAAAAGAAAGTTCTCATGGCCCAGGATCCCCATTACTCCCACGTGGTCTGTCGGTGTGAGACGGTGACTGAAGGAGAGATTATTGAGGCCATCCGCAGAGGTGCTCGGACGGTAGACGGAGTTAAGTACAGAACCAGAGCCGGCATGGGACGTTGCCAGGGTGGCTTTTGTGGACCCCGGGTAGTACAAATTTTAGCCCGGGAGCTCAACATTCCTGTAACCGAGGTAACCAAGAGGGGACAGAACTCCCATCTTTTGTTCTTCGAAAATAAACAACTATTAAGAGAAAGGTTAAGATGATGAACCTACAAGATATTGAATTAGTAGTGATTGGAGGAGGACCTGCCGGTCTGGCAGCGGCCATTAAAGCCAAGAAAACAGGAATAGAAAATGTACTTATTATAGAACGGGCCGAGCAGTTGGGAGGCCTACTTCATCAGTGTATCCACAATGGATTTGGCCTTCAATACTTCAACGAAGACTTAACCGGTCCGGAGTATGCCCATAGATTTATTGAGAAAGTCAAAGATCTTGAGATAAGGTTTCTCCTGGAGAGTATGGTGATAGATATTTCTCCGGACAGAAAAATCACCGTGGTATCTGCTGAAGAAGGGATGGTTCACCTTTGTCCCGGGGCAGTGGTCTTAGCTATGGGGTGCCGAGAAAGAACTAGAGGGGCCATAAACATTCCCGGGACCAGACCAGCCGGTATTTTTACCGCGGGAGTAGCCCAGAGATTTATCAATGTGGAAGGATTCATCCCCGGTAAAAAAATAGTTATTTTGGGCTCCGGGGATGTAGGAATGATTATGGCCCGCAGGCTAACCCTGGAGGGAGCTAAAATAGAAGCAGTAGTAGAAATCCTCCCCTACGTAGGCGGTCTGATTCGAAACGAGGTTCAATGCCTGCATGATTTTGACATACCCCTGCTTTTGCAACATACTGTATCTGAGATTCACGGACTTAATCGGGTGGAAGCAGTTACCATTGCCAAGATAAATGAGAACTTCCATCCTATTCCTGGAACAGAAAAAAAGATAGCTTGCGATACTCTGCTTCTTTCCGTAGGCCTTATTCCCGAGAATGAATTATCTCTCAAGGCAGGAGTAAAACTGGACCCCGTCCGAGGGGGACCTCTGGTTAATGAGATAATGGAAACTAACGTTCCCGGGATATTTGCCGGTGGAAACGTCGTGCAAGTTCACGATTTGGTGGACTACGTTACTCTGGAAAGTGAGATGGCCGGTTTCAATGCCGCCAGGTATGCCTTAGGACAGATAAAGATTCCCGGGGGAAAGATAACTTTAAGAGCAGGTGAAGGAATACGTTATATTGTTCCCAATACCATCAGCGGTAAAAATGATGTTACTCTGTACATGCGGGTGGTAAAACCGGATAAAAATGTGGTTCTTCGAGTAGGCGATAATCTATTAAAAAAACACTTCCAGGTGGTAAAGCCCAGCGAGATGTTAAAGATTACTCTTTCCGCTGACCGGTTGAGTAGGCTAAAAGAGGAAGCTGATGAGTTAGTGGTAAGTTGTACCAGGGAGGTGGAGGAAAAATGACCCGAGAGTGTGAAATTACCTGTATAGTTTGTCCCTTGGCTTGTAGAATAAAGATATTTAGTGAGGGAGAAGCCATCACCAAAATTGTGGGTTATCAATGCAAGAAAGGAAAGGAATATGCTATCCAGGAGTTTACCCATCCCATGAGAGTTCTTACAGCCACCGTACGGACGGACTATCCTGATCATCCGCTTCTTTCCGTGCGAACTGATCGGCCTATACCCAAAAAACTACTGAAACAATGCATGTATCTTCTATCTGATAAAAGAATAAATCATCCGGTGGGATTCGGGGAGATAATCATAGAGAACCTTATGGACACCAAGGTTAACCTGGTAGCCACTCAAGACTTGGCCAAAACATGAGATTTCTAAGGAGGTGAGAAACCGGATGGACTAATAATCTAAGGCAACCAAGGCGGTTTCTAAGAAGAAAACTCTTAACAGGAGCATGAGGACACTTAGTACTACCAAGATTATACAGATTCACAGGAGAAAAAAATGAAAAAAATGTTAACCGGAATTATGCTAACTGCCTTAATTCTCTGCCTGGCCGGAGCATTAAGTGTAGCCACCGCAGCCGATTTTAATTGGCAGCAATTTGAGGGAACCACCCTAAGAGTTCTCTTTAACAAATCGGGAGTTAGCGATGGAATAAAGCCGCATATTCCGGAATTTGAAGAACTCACCGGGATGAAGGTTAATCTGGAGGAATATCCGGAGGATATGTACCGCCAGAAGATTACCATCGAGATGACGGCCAGAAGTAAGTCTATGGATGTCTTTATGTCCATGCTGATTCAGGAAGGATTAAAATTCCAGAACGCTGGATGGTATGAACCAATCCAAAAGTTCCTTGATGACCCTTCTATCACCGCACCTGAGTTTGATGTCAATGATATCCTTCAGGGCTCAATAGACATGGAAACAGTAAACGGCGTCTTGGTGGGAATACCCGTTCTCTTAGAAGGCGAGTTAATGTACTACCGGAGTGATTTGTTAAAAAAATATGGAATTGATGTCCCAGCAGGATTTGTGGCCTTCGAGCAAGCAGCAAAGAAAATGACCTTCGACAAGGACGGAGACGGAAAGGACGATTTCTACGGACTGACCTATCGGGGAAAAAGAGCAGCTACCGTGGGTATGCTAGCGGTTTTCCTTCACAACTTTGGCGGTGAATGGTTAGATGAGAATCGCAACCCAGCTTGGGGTACGGAGGCAGGCTTGGCCGCCATTGACCTGTACGGGAGACTACTCCGTCTCTACGGACCTCCCGGGTCGGTCAATAACCACTGGTATGAATGCACCTCCATTTTTGCTCAAGGGCAAGCTGCCATGCTCCTGGAATTCGCCGGCCAATACGCCTGGCTGGTAGATCCAGAGCGATCCAAGGTATATGATAAGGTCAAGTGTGCTGTTCATCCAGCCGGACCAATGGGTACTCACCCTAACATCGTAGGCTGGGGTCTGTCTATGAACCACTTATCCCAAAACAAGAAAGCAAGCTGGTTGTTCATTCAATGGGCTACCAATAAAGAGAACTGCCTGCGCTTTCAAAAAGCCGGCCTACCAAGTGCCAGGATTTCTGCCTGGGAGTGGGCCAAGAGTCAGGGTAAGAACGTGGATTTTGTAGAAACCATGATCGAAACCTTCAGTAAAGGCACCGGCGCCGCTCTGCCTCCGGTCCTCCCTGTTTCTGAAGTAAGAGATATGATTGGGGACGCCGTGGTTACTTCTATTGAGGGCGGAAACGTAGTTGCTGCAGTGGAAAAATCTGTCGAGCAAGCTTTAGAACTCAAAGCAACGGGTAATTGGTAAACTAAACTAGGGAATGTTCCTCCGAAAGACAAGTGCTTTCGGAGGAACATTTTGCTCCGACAGTACGCTTTTCAGTACTTTTGGCGCGAAATTATTCTTACGAGAGGCAAGACTCTCGAAGAAGAAAGGTTGGGATATTGACCGGGAAAATTGAAGAATTCGTCAGTCGTCATCTCAAATGGATATTTCCTCTCCCGGCGGTAATTGTTTTAATGCTCATAGCTATTTTCCCCTTTGGGTATAATATGTATATGAGTCTCCATGAGTGGTTTGCTTCAAGCATCGTCTCCCCCAAGTTCTGCGGATTAGCCAACTATCTCCGCTTAATTATTAAAGATTCCAGATTTCACAATGCTTTATTTAACACCTTCTACGTTTATGCTATGGCCCTATTCATTGAACTTGTCTTAGGCCTTCTTATTGCCTTAGTCCTCAACAAGGAATTCCGAGGTAAAGGCATTTATAGAACGCTGATCCTTCTACCTATTGTCACCACTCCAGTAGCTGTGGCCCTGGTATGGATGATTATGTTTAACCCCAGCTTTGGAGTGCTCAATTTTTTCCTTCAATCTCTGGGACTTCCTCCCAGTTCATGGGTAAGCAACCGCCGTATCGTCATTCCTTGTTTGGTTCTGGTAGATGTATGGCAGTGGACCCCTTTGGTGGCAATCATCACTCTCGGTGGTCTGCAAATGCTTCCCCGGGAACCCTATGAGGCAGCCCAAATTGACGGAGCTTCCTCTCTTAAAACCTTAAGATACATCACTCTCCCCCTCTTAAGACCAGTAATTATGGTGGCCATTATTATAAGATCCATTGATTTGTTACGTTTCTTTGATACTGTTTTTGTAATTACCCAGGGAGGTCCGGGCTTCTCCTCGGAAACTCTCAACGTTTATGTTTTCAAAGTAGGATTTGAGTATTTCCATATGGGCCGAGCATCGGCCTTATTAATTATGTATTTCTTTATTATCCTGACTATTAGTTTGCTTTTTATGAAATTAAGGAAAAGCGCATGGGCTTAGTCATAAAAAAGCACAAACTGGGTAAAATAGTTCATAAGGTACTTTTCTATGTGGCCATTACAGCAATGTTAACCCCATTTATGTTTGTCTTCTTCTGGATGCTGTCGGGAGCATTCAAATCCCAGGTTGAAAATATAGCCTACCCGCCGGTATTCTTTCCTCCTCGTCCCACCTGGGAGAATTATATCTCCGTATTCACCGAAAATCCCTTTTTACGATTCTTTATAAATAGTCTGACCATAGCTTCCGGTTCAACCATAATTGGCTTGATTCTCGGACTACCAGCGGCTTACAGCATCGCCAGATACCATCAGACTAAATTAGGTGTAGCCACGTTACTGGTGAGGATGACTCCGGGAATTAGTTTCTGTATTCCTTTATATATTCTCTTCACCAAGGTCGGATTGGTTGATACCTACCTTGGCCTCATTATCGTCCACTTGATCATAACCTTACCCTTCATTATTTGGGTGATGGTGGGATTTTTCGAAGAACTACCCTTAGAACTCGAAGATGCTGCTCTCATTGACGGTTGTTCTAAGGTTCGGGTTTTCTCTACTATTGCTTTACCTTTGGTGAAGTCAGGAATGGCTACTGCTTCAATCCTGGCCTTTATCTTTTCCTGGAATTATTTTATGTTCTCCTTGGTGCTATCAATGTCTAAAACTAAAATGCTCCCTGTTGCCGTGTTCAACTATATGTCATACGAGGCGATCAATTGGGGAGGTCTCTATGCCGCAGCTACCATCATTGTCTTACCAGTATTGATCCTTGCTTTATTGGTTCAACGGCACATTGTCAGAGGATTAACTTTTGGCGCACTAAAAGGTTAGATTGTTCCATCAAGAAAGTTTTTTTGATTTAAACAATTATTAGATAATAGTTTAGATCTTATAGTGGTAGCCGCAACCCTTAGGTTGCACTTGTTTTTCGCCGGCTAAAGCCTCCTCTACCTTTTTCTGTCATTGCGAGGAGCGAAGCGACGTGGCAATCTCATGAGATAGAATATAGTTAGAAATAAGCATAGTTACAACAATTACAAGTCGTTAGCTCTCTTTTACTGAGTATGCTTCTCGGCAATGTCTCCGGCAATCGGCAACTTATATTTTTCACCCTTGTAGGCTTTGAACATGAGAATTAACCACAGTATCAGTATCAATATCCACGCCAGACCGGCCAGCAACCATCCCATTAACGGTATGTGTGCCAGTATCCAGGCTATCACTGAAAGGGGCAAAAATGTGAGCAAAGACTGCCAGGCGTGAAATCGGACAAACTTGTTTTCCTTCTCCAAAACCAAGAACACAATGCCTGAGATCCACCCCAGAACATAACACAAAAGCCCGGCCAAGTTTTCTTCCAGACCCATCGATGTTTTTGCCACTTTAGACCTCCTTGTCCCTTGATACTCCATTTCCTTCACTTATTACCTGGGAAAAGCTCCAAAGCTACTTGAACCTCAATGAATTTACTAATACTCACTTTACAAGACTGGCACGCCTGGAGGGATTCGAACCCCCGACCTACGGATTAGAAGTCCGTTGCTCTATCCAGCTGAGCTACAGGCGCACTGTTTCTATAAGTCCTTATTCTCTTAGGATGATTTCTTTCTCCGCGTCCCATAGTGACCAAATTATAATTACCTGATGCACAATATACTACGGCTGCTCGCCATTCCTCTTAAGTCCAATAGAGCTTTCCGAACAGCTTCATTCATGGGTACTTCTCTTTTCTCACCGCTCTTACTGTTCAATATATATATGATTTCTTGGTTGAAGTCAATATGATTCCATTTTAGATTTAGAATTTCTCCTCTTGGCATTCCGGTATTGAGGGCAACTACTAGTAGCTAGTTTCCAAAATAACCTGATATTTCTTCACTGTCATTGCGAGGAGCGAGATTCCTCTCTGGGCTCGGAACAGGCTTAGCAATCCCTAAGAGGACATACTTTCCATGAGATTGCTTCCTCTTCGCTTCGCTCTGAGCTTCGGCTACTGTCGCTCGCAATGACAAAGCATTGTAAGGTTATTTTGGAAACGCTATACTAGCCATAAACCATAGATGATTCGGACAAGCCTCCAGCAGACGCCTTGTCTCCTCTGGAGTAAGCTACCGTACTCGGCTGTTGTTTTCTCTCAGGAGCCTTACTTTTCTGGCGGTTTGTCAAAGATCAACTGGTGAAATTTTAAATTTTATTTAACACCGTAAATAATTCAAAAACAGTCACTCTTTTCCTGGTATAATTTTTCAGATAACCAAGTTCTTCAGTCCTGTTGACAAACATACCAATCTTAATTTGTATACTTCAAAGTATTATACTTCTAAGTATACTATCTTGGGAACAAAAGTCAGTTCGTACCGTTTCATTCCAATGAGGTCCACCCCCATGTTGTCCCTGTCTCAGTCCTGCAAACCCAACTCTCGGCTAAGAACCCTGGCGACAAAGCTATCACCGACGTTCTCTCCCGCCAGTAGTTTGCGAATGCGTTTCAACGTTTGCTCCTGGCACCCTGCGTTCTCAGCGGCCGTCACAGTGTGTTTATAGGCCACCCACACATCCATATCAGTGATATCATAGCCGTATCCTTCCACCAGCCACCGAAGTCCCGCCACACCTGCTTCGACGGCAAAACGGGGTTCAGTAGCCGCATGGTCTCGTGCCGCCCGGGTAAGTGTTCTGGGATCACAGGGTGTACCATTAGCCAGGACGATGGCCTGGTCAAAAAGTCCCACCGATTTTGCTGCAGCGAACCACTTTCCTTCCTCACCTGGAGTACTGGCAACAAGGTCATGCAGAATATCAACCGGTTTCTTGTGGGGATATTTCCTGGCCATGGCCCGAAATGTTGCCAGGTAAGTCGTTTTCCGGTTGGCTTCAACAGCATAACGACTGTAGGCTTCCTCAAACAGGCCACTCGAGAGCAGAATTTCCTCACAGGCCTGGGCAATGAGAACCGGGCTTTGATTAAGCCCCCGGGAATCCTCGGCATACCGAAGCGCCTCGGCCTTTCTGCCCATCGCGACCAGAGCCTTGACGCCCCACTGCCGGTCGTACCACATTTTGTAAGGGGCGAACTCGAGCAAGTCCAGAATTTCTTCATGACGCCCAGCCTTGAGTAGAGCGCTCAAGCAGGCGGGAATTCCCTTGAAATACAACCTGTTCAGTCCCGGGCCCGGTCTCCAGGTCAGACGCACCGTATCGATGAACTCATCCGCCCAGTGTGAGGCCCGTTCGGGGGTGACGCAGAGCTCTCCCCAATGATCGGGAAGGAGCTCGATGTAGGGCATACCATCTTTCTCTACTGCCCGCCAGAGACGTTCCAGCCACTTATCGCGCAGCTTGCCCTCAGCGGGAGCTCTGACCATGATCGGCACCAGTGCATCGATGGCATTGTTCACCGCCGTGCCGATGATACCCGATGAACTGTCCACCCGCTCAATGGCCGGCGACACCTTCTCGAGAAACAATACGGCACCTTCGGCTCCCAAAATAGGGTCCTTGCGGGCCGTCTTCTTGATTTCCGATACAGCCTCTTTGATTCGCGTTATGGCTGGTTGCGAACGCCACCCAAAGGCGCGTCGCCGAAAACGGGCCGAAAAAATCCATTTATGCATCTTTTGTGAGCTTATATCTGTATCCTACGAGGAAAACAACGTCTATTTTAGCTTTTCAGCCACCAAAAACACGAACCACACCAGCCTCCCTCCCATTTTAGGCTTCCGAAATACCTCAGACATAGGTCATCCCAAAGAGACAATGGTCGCTTCTCCAACATTGCTGTACCGATCAGGAACACAGGTGAAGATAACGACCTGGCACTCCTTGGCGGCTTTTGCCAGAACGGCCCCCATCAGTCGTAGCCTTTCCGGGTCCGTATAACCCAACGCATCATCCAGAATAAGTGGTGTTCCCCCATCTTTGGCAACTATCATTGAGCAGGCCAGGCGAAAGATTAAAGAAAGCTGCTCCCGTGTGCCACCACTCAACAAGTCAAATGGCAACGTGACTCCCTTGGCTGTCCGGCTGGCAATCTGCAACTCCTCATTTATCTCCACCTCAAAGGAGTCATCGAAAACCAAGCGGCCAAGATGCTCGATCTTCTCCTTAAGTGGAGCTACGTAAGCCCGTCGCGCCTGGTCACGTTCTTCACGCATGGTTTCCAAGAGAACCTTGGCGGCAGTGGCTCGCCGGAACAAGGCAAGGTTATCCTTCTCCACGTGCTCAAAGCGACTTTGTACCGTGCCCAGCTTTTCGTGGAGGCCTTCTTCGCCCTGGATTTTCAGCTTGGTCTGAACCTCCGTCAGCTCTGTTTGAACGGAAATCCGTCTATTCTGCGTCGTCTTCAAGGAATCTCTCGCCGTTTCAGCCAGTGCCCTCACGCGCTCAGGGTTCTTCACCTCCAAAGATGCCTCAGCAGACCGCAGGGCGGATTCTTCGCCAGAGACAATTCTGATAGCTTCCGCAAGATTCGCATCGAGCAGGTCATCTGGAACGTCCTTCCTGGCTCGGCTAAGGTTCTCACCTGCATGAGTAAGCTCTTTGGCCAGCATATCGAGCTGCACTCGCGCTTCCTGGTGTTTCGCCCTCAATTCGTCGCGGACTTTGCGAGCGGCATCAAGTAACTGATGTACCATTTCCCATTCCCCATTTGTCTTTCTTCGGACATCCTCCGCATTCGCCCATTCCCTTTTTGCCGACTCCAGATTGGGGCAAAGAGCGGGCTCCGGCACGCGCTGGGCAAGGTAATCGGGTACACTCCTCTCAAGGCCAATCAACTTCCTCTCAAGCTGCTCATAAGTCAGATCCCGCAGATTATCCTTATCAACCTGTCCCTTGCTATCGAGATACCGTGCTGCCTCACAGCGCTCCTCGAATGCCCTTCTTGCTTGGTGAGGATTGCTGACTCCCGCGGCTTGGCAAGTGGTCTCAAGAGCGCGCTGGGCTTCTGCTACCTTTCTGAGAAGTTCCTCGGCGCTGGAACCGGCGGTTATCTCAATGTCGAGTGCTTCCGGGATAGTCAACCGCATCCTGTCGGGAACGGATAGGGTTCGGACTTCGTCCTTGCCAAGATCAATGGCCGAGTCGTCAATCCACAGGCTGCATTCAGCCAAACCGCGGAGGAGAACACTCGGCGCGCCTGTCTTTAGCTGCGCGTTGGCGGCCAACAATCCCCGTTCGGCTTCCTGGATTGCCTTGAGGGCACGAGAGTCCACCTTGTTTCGCGCCAACACCTGCTCCGCCTGACTGGCGTTCTCCCTGGCTTGGTCAATGCGCCCTTTGCGCTCCCGAAGTTGTTCGAGATGCAGTTTATTGTTGTAATAGTCGAAATCCGCTCGCTGGAGAGCAGCAAGGGTGTCCGCCTCCTTTCTTCTCTTGTCGGCCTCATTGAAGGTGGCCTGGGCCTTCTTGAGTTCGTCCTCTGCTTGGTTTAGCGCCGGAAGTGACATCACGCTCGATTCTTGGAGCTCCCCATGAGCTTTGCCGGGCTTAAGAAACGCATCAATGAGATCTTGGCGTACTTCCTTGTCGCGGCATGCCGCCTTTTCGGACTTCTGAGCCGACTCCAACTTCAACCGAGCGGCTGTAAGAGCACTCTCCAAGCTGGTAATTTCCTCAAGAGAAGTGGCGTATTCACCCACCGCTTTCTCCTGTTTATTCTCCTGCTTCTTTAGGTGCTCCAGTTCCCGCTGAAGGATGACCGATCTCTCGATGTCCTGCTCAAGCTCTCGGATTTGCTCCTCAAT
>AQRW01000111.1 GCA_000402295.1 Candidatus Aerophobus profundus SCGC AAA252-L23 | reverse complement strand
AGGATAATTTCCTCCCCCTACATGATCCCTTTTTTTCTTTATCTATAATGTTCTCCCGGAATTCTTTCATAAAACGTTTGACACTACCTTTCACTTTTAAAATAGCCCGACGGTACGCCCGGTCTGATCAATGTCTACGTCCATTGCAGCTGGATGAGTGGGCAGACCAGGCATCGTCCGCATTTCTCCGCAAAGAGGATAGAGAAAACCGGCTCCTACTGAAGGACGTACATCTCGAATAGGCACCCTGAATCCCCGAGGGCGCCCCTTTAAGCTCGGGTCATGGGAAAGTGAAAGATGGGTCTTGGCCATACAAATGGGAAGTCTATCCAGTCCCTGTTTAGTAAATCGTCTTATTTTTTTCTCGGCCAAAGGAGAATAATCAACCCCATCAGCACCGTAGATCTTAGTAGCAATGGTTTCAATCTTTTCCTTGATGGGGATATCGAGAGAATAAAGAAACTTAAACTCGCTTTTGGTTTTGCAGGCTTCCACCACTGCCTCAGCCAACTCAACTCCTCCCTGACCACCCTTGGCCCAAACCTGGCTAATCACTGCTGCTTGGGCTCCGGCTTTTAACGCTTTTTCCTTAATCACTTCAATCTCAGTTTCAGTATCAGTAGTAAATTGGTTAATCGCTACTACCACCGGTAAACCAAAAAGACGCATATTTTCAATTTGCTTTTCCAGATTTTCGCACCCTTTCTCCACCGCCGGCACATTCTCCCGGCCAATTTCACTCTGGTTAACCGGTCTTCCGGGAATAAGATTAATTCCTCCTCCGTGCATTTTCAACGCTCTCACTGTGGCCGCTACTACCACCGCACTAGGAGTAAGACCTCCCTGTCGACATTTTATATTGAAGAGTTTTTCCGCTCCACAGTCCGCTCCAAATCCGCTCTCCGTAACCACATAATCGGCTAACTTTAGAGCAATTTTATCCTCAACGACTGAGTTATTACCGGGGGCGATGTTGGCAAAGGGACCGGTATGCATGAAACAGGGAGTATTTTCCAGAGTTTGAACTAAGTTAGGCTTTAAAGCTTCTTTAAGCAGGACACACATTGCGCCGGCACATTTTAAATCCTCGGCGGTAACTGGCTCACCCTGGTAGGTATAACCGATCACAATTCTCCCTAATCTCCTCCGTAAATCAAAAAGATCGGTGGTCAGGGACAAAATAGCCATAACTTCCGAGGCCACTGTAATATCGTACCCGGTCTGGCGAGGATAACCATTAGCTGAACCGCCCAGACCTACGACAATATCGCGCAAAGCTCGGTCACTAATATCCACCACCCGGTTCCAGCTTATGCTCAAAGGATCGATCCCCAGCTTATTTCTCTTCAAAATATGAGTGTCAATGAAAGCAGCCAGAAGATTATTAGCCGCTCCTACCGCATGAATATCTCCGGTAAAATGTAAATTAATATCCTCCATAGGGACAACTTGAGAATAGCCCCCTCCGGCTGCTCCACCCTTAATTCCAAATACTGGTCCCATGGAAGGTTCTCTTAAAGTGTTGATGGCTTTTTTACCAATCTTGTTTAGAGCCATGGCCAGGCCTATATTGGTAACTGTCTTCCCTTCTCCCAACGGGGTGGGGGTAATGGCGGTAACAGTAATATAATGCCCATCACTTTTATCTTTAAGCCGATCCATGACTTTTAAAGAGACTTTGGCTTTATATTTCCCGTATAAGTCAAGATCGTCTTCTTTTAAGCCCAATTGTTCAGCAATTTCTATAATGGGATTCAATTTTGCTGCTTGGGCAATTCCCAGATCTGATAGCATGACATTCTCCTTTTTTAAGTTTCTATCTCTTGGCCGCTTTAATTAGCCCCATTGCTTCTGCCCGAGTAGCCGGATTTTCCCTAAATAAGCCCCTCACCACTGAGGTAACTGTGGTTATACCTGGCTCCCTTACCCCTCTCATAGACATACAGAGATGCTCCGCCTCAATAACCACCAGAACACCGCGGGGTCGGAGAGCTTTGTTTATTGCATCGGCTATCTGAGCGGTTAGTCTTTCCTGAATCTGGAGTCTTCGGCTGAGTATGTGTACCGTCCGAACCAGCTTACTGAGTCCGGTTACTCGATTTTCCTGGGGAATGTAGGCAATATGAACTTTTCCTACAAAAGGAAGTAAATGATGTTCACAGACGGAGTAAAGCGGAACGTCTCTCAGCAGGATTATCTCATCGTGTTTCTCCTCCCTCAAAATAGTTAAAACCTCGGCTGGCTCTCTACCTATACCCATAAAAATTGTCTCGCACATTCGGGCCACTCGAGCGGGTGTCTCCTCAATCCCCGGACGCTCAGGATTTTCACCTATGGCTTCTAAAAATAGACTCACCGCTTTCTTGATCTTATCTTTATCCATTTTCCTTTTGCTCTAAAATTACCGTAGGGGTAAACCTACGTGTTTGCCCTCTCATGAGATTGCAAAGCCTGTTCCGAGCAAAGCGAGGAATCTCGCTCCTCGCAATGACGGAAGTGGATAGGTAAGTGCCCTCATTGAGTAGGGGAGGCTTTAGCCCCCCATTTTCTTAGAAATTACGGCATTATATCAGACTATAAGAGACAGGTCAATTTTTCGCAGGCAAGTGCTTTGACGGAAAAGAATCTTCTGGTATGTTTGAAGAAAAATTACGGTGAGGTACCACTTATGAAAAGTAAAGTTTTTTGGATCGAGCCGGAAAGAGCCTGGCAAAAATTTGATTCACTGCTTACAGCCTCTGGGATAGAAGAGAGAATTAAAGAAGGAGATATAGTAGCTATAAAAATGCATTTTGGAGAATTGGGAAATATCCGCTATATCCGTCCATCCTTTGCCCGAAAGGTAGTGGAGATGGTCAAAAGAAAAAAGGGTCTACCCTTCCTTACCGACACTACCACTCTTTATCGCCGGGCCCGACATACTCTCTTTGATTATTTGAAAACGGCTGCCGGCAACGGATTTACTGCCGAGTCTATGGGGTGTCCGGTGATTATTGCTGATGGACTGAGAGGAACTTCCGGAAAATGGATCAAACTGGAAACTCACGAGAAATTTGACCAAGTAAAGGTAGCCCAGTCTATTTTTGAGGCAGATTTCCTAATTGCCTTATCCCACGCTACTTTTCACCCCGACGCTGGTTTTGCCTCTTCGGTCAAAAATGTAGCTATGGGATGCGTTACTAAAGAGACAAAATTGGCTATGCATTCTTCGGAAGCAAAGCCAGTCTATGATGAGGAAAAATGCATTCACTGTCTTCGATGTGTTAATATATGTCCGGGTGAAGCTTTCTGGGAAAAAGATGGTCAGGTTTTCTATGAACCCCAAAAGTGTGTCGGCTGTGGTGAATGCGTGGCGGTATGTCCATCCGGAGCCATTACCATTCCCTGGGAGTCGATGCTCAGCTACGACGTACAAAGGGGACTTATTGATGGGTTCAGGGGAGTCTCTGCTTGCTTCAAAAAAGATAAACTCGCCTTCATCAATATCGGCTTCGACGTCACTCCCGACTGCGATTGCGTCTCCGAAACCAAACTACCAGCAGTCCCTGATATTGGAATCTTAGCCAGTCTGGATGCTTTCGCTTGCGATAAAGCGACTTACGACTTAGTCGTGAAAGCTCCTTCCTATCCTGGTTCTCAACCTGACAGAGCCGGTATCAAAGCCGGTGAGGATAAAATTAAATCAGTATTCCCTGAAGTGGATATGCCCCGTTACTGGCAACTCTGCGAGAAATCAGATATGGGAAATTTGGAGTATCAACTTAAGCAGGTGGAAATTTGACATTTATTTGACATTTATTTGAGAAAGTGTAAACTACTATTGGAAAAAAATAACGAAACCCGAACATAGATTCCTGAGCAAGACAACTCGGGTATCCGATTGTTCGAGACAAGTCCACTTAAATCCCAGTTCAAATCTGGTCCTCCACAAAACGGTTACCGACTTTCCACTTTTCCGGCTTCTGGAGACTATCTACTCTTCGACCGACCAACTTGCCAGAGACAGAAATGTTGTTAAAGCTAAGAAAGTTGAATTCTGTTAATCAGGCACACAAGATGACTACCCATAGCTGAGACTTTCACTGGCTCAACATTCGCTTCCAATGACCCCATCTCTTTATCCGAATACACCATTACTGATGTAACAGGTAAGTTTCCCTAAAAAGTAAGGTTTAAAGGAGCTTTGGGTATTCCAAGGGAACCCCTTTTTAGTCTGGGTAGAGGAGGTTTTAGCCTCCCAATTGCTTTTTAACTCTTGCTTCACCGAGGGCGACTTCAGTCGCCCCTACCCACAAGTAAGTTGTTTAAAATTCTGGTCTGGACAGTGGTAGCTGGCGAAAAACAAGGGCAATCTAAAGGTGGCAGCTACTCGTATGAAATCTAAAACTATTAGCAGAAAGGAGGTGGTTCAGAAGCCTAGAATAGCTAAGAAAAGCCATAGAAAGGGAAAGACAACTACTTCGAGGAGGTAGAAAAATGAGGAAAGTGACCATAGGTATAGGTGGGTTACTGATAGTTGCGCTGGTAGCAACCTTAGCCTGGGGATACACATTTACTCCTGAGCAAAAAGAGCTTTTTCTTAAGGCGGGGATGACTCCCGAAAGACAAGCATACGTAAAGGCAAAACCTTACAAGGGAATCACCATCACGGTAGCCGTTAACACCGCCGGTCGGGAAGGACCCATAGCGGGACCTCTCTATATGTTTGGTGAGTTATGGGGAGAGCAAACCGGAGGAAGAGTAAAGGTTGTGGAAATCCCTTATGCTGAATGCTTTGAGAAATTTTGGATTGATTGCCTTACCGGAACCGGTAAATATGATAGTGTTATGGCTGGAGGATTCTGGGTGGGACAGTTAGTGGAAAACAACTATATTGTCCCTATAGATAAGTTTATGAAAGATCCACGTTTTCCTCAATGGGATACAGCAACCTGTTCTCCAGCTTTGAAAACTCTGCACACTTGGGGAGAAAAATGGTACGTTGTCCCTAATGATTGCGATGGTCAAATTCTTTACTATCGCAAGGATATTTTGAACAATCCCGACTATAAAAAAGGGTTTTGGGAAAAGTATGGCTACGAAATGCCCGTACCTCCCTCTACCTGGGACGAACTAAAAGATATCGCTGAATATTTCAACGGTTGGGATTGGGATAATGATGGAAAAGTAGATTACGGTATCGCCATGCATCTAAAAGTTGGCGGACAGGGAATGTTCCATTTCGAATCAATGTCAGCTTCCTATCTGATAAACCCGGTAAACCCCAATTTATGGTGGTTCGATCCGGAAACCATGAAACCCTTGATTACTTCCCCTGGTCACCTGGAAGCTCTAAAAATGCTCGTGGCTTTAAGGGATTGTGGACCCCGAGCAGCTTTAAGCTGGAGTCTGGGTGAAGCCTGGGATTGCTTCTTGAGAGGAGATGCGGTTTTCTCTTTCACTTGGGGTGATTTAGGCTCCTTAGCTCAGGATGAGACAAAATCAGTAGTCAGAGGAAAATTGGGATGTTCTTCTCTTCCGGGGACTCTCAAATCATATAATCCCGTTGGTGGTGAGTGGATAACTTTTAAGAGACCTAATCTTGTGGGGAATACCACTGGTGGAAGTTGGGCAGGGGTGATCTCTGCTTTTTCCAAACATCCAGAGGCAACTTACGATTTCTTATCCTTCATGGCTACCAAAGAAGCTAATTTCTGGAACGCCTCCACCGGTTGGACAGGGGTAGACCCGGGAAGAACCTTTGTATTCATTGAGCCTTATGGGCCAGCCAAGGTTGAAAGTTACGTAGCTACTGGTTGGGACGCGGAGGATGCCAAAGAGTATACCACTGGATTCTACAAGAATTTCTACTCTTCTCTGATGTATCCCTATATGCGAATCCCGGGAACTGTTGAGTATGACACTGCCTTAGATGTTCACCTCTCCGAGGCGGTAACGGGAACCTGTTCTCCAGAAGAAGCTCTTCAAAAAACATATGATGAATGGGAGCGAACTACCGAGAGATTGGGTAGAGATGAACAGATAAAATTGTATCAAAAGGCTATCGGTTATACTAAGTAATATAACCTTTAGCGGTAAAGTTGATCATGCTCTTAACGGAGAAGGTCTTGAACCTTCTCCGTTAAGAGCAAAGAGAGAGTAAAGATGAAGAAAAATCAAATAAAGTTTGCTTTCTTGCTTCCGGCAGTAATATGGGTCCTTGCTTTTACCATTTTTCCCCTCATTTATAGCGTTAGATTGAGTTTTTTCTCTTACCGCCTGGGGAGAGGAGAATCCTTTGTGGGAGGAAGAAACTTCGTTCAGGCTTTTACTTATCCGCGATTTTGGGGATCCTTACAGACCACTTTCTCCATTGTGCTCGTTGCCGTGGGCCTGGAAATACTCTTGGGACTGCTTTTTGCCTGGCACTTTAATAGAGAAGTACAGGGAGACAAACTATTCAGAGCTTTGATAACTTTACCTTTGTTTGCTACCCCGGTGGCCGTTGGATATCTGGGTATTACCCTTTTTTACGAGACTAGCGGTCCGATCAATATGATTCTTTCCCTCTTTAATATCCATGTACCCTGGCTCTCCCATCCTTTCTGGGCTAAAGTATCGGTTATTTTACTGGACGTCTGGATCTGGACACCATTTTGCTTCTTGGTTTTCTTAGCGGGATTTCATACTATCTCCGAGGAGATTTACGAGGCCGCTTATATGGATACCAACTCGGAGCTTCAGATCTTCCAACATATTACCCTGCCTCTTCTTCTTCCCGTTCTGGGAATTGTCATAGCCTTGAGATTAGTAGAAGGATTTAAGGTATTTGATATTCCTTATAGTTTGCTTCTGGGAGGCCCGGGAACATCTACCGAGGTTTACCCGCTGTTGGTCTATCGAACAGCTTTAAAGAATTTTGACTTTGGGTCCGCCTCAGCCTTGTCCCTCATTTTGTTAGCTATCGTAATGTGCATTGTCATTATATTCTTTAAACAACTTCGTAGGGTTTATGAATAAGTAATTATAGGGAGAAATAATTATGAGAAAACCAAAACCTCTACAAAAGGTCAGGCGTTACCTAATAACTGCCCTCATATTAGCTATATTTTGTTTCCCTTTGTATTGGGCCATAATTAACTCAATTAAGATTCCTCTGGACACTTTTGCCGGATCCTGGATCCCTTTTCTTCAATTCAAACCCACTGTGGCCAACTGGACGGAAGAATTAGGTAATTGGGAAACTAGAAGAGCTCTGAGCAATAGCGCTATTGTCTCCGTGTGTAGCACCGGTATTGTTCTCTGCATTGGAACATTGGCAGCTTTCTCCCTGGCTAGTTTTAAATTTCACAAGATGAAAAACCAGGATATCACTATCTGGTTCCTCTCCCAAAGAGTAATGCCCCCCGTGGTTTTTATCGTTCCTTTCTTTATGCTAATGAGATCCCTTAAGCTCATAGATACTCTCTATGCTTTAATTTTGATAAATGTTACTTTTACCTTACCCTTTGCCGTGATCATTATGCGGGAGAGTTTTCGGGGAATTCCTAGCGAGTTAACTGACGCCGCTTTAGTGGACGGAGCCTCCTACGGACAAATATTCTACAAAATAGCCTTGCCTCTGGCCAGTGGCGGTTTAATAGCTGTAGGGATAATCTGTCTGGCTATGGTGTGGAATGAGTTTATATTTGCTTTAAGTTTGTCTTACGATCAAGCCACCTTGATGCCGGTTTTGATTGCCGGGGCTGAGCACACCAGAGGTGTTCAATTTTGGTATGTAGCGGTACGGGTATTACTGACTATCAGCTTACCCATGATCATTGCTTTATTTGTCCAACGGTATCTCGTAAGGGGACTGACCCTGGGAGCCGTCAAGGGATAAATGATTCTTTATAGTAAGAAGGACTGCCAAGTTAGGCATTCCAGTAAAGTTTCACTAACTCAATACCCAAATTCTCTAGGCTCAACTGAACTCCTACATTGGCTCTCAAGAATTTTCTTGTTTTAGTGGTTATCTCCGGTAGTCGGCAAAGAGAGGAAAGGAAATAGTTGTCCTTCAATTTCCTCAAGTCTTCCTCTTTATCCAGATTAATTATCTCTTTCTGGCCGCCCAGTTTGAAGATGATAATGTCCCGGAACCAGCCCTCAATAAGATCAAGTATCTTCTCCAGATCATCTCGGCTATAGTTAGCCCATTTGTTAGAAAATTCAAAAATACTCTTTAGGCTTCTCATGCGGGTTAACTGAGAGAGAAGCTCTTCTCTCTCCTGAAGAAACTTATCGTCCCTGGCTAGACGCAGAGCTTCTCCCGGTCTTCCCCGAGCCAGTCTGGCCATAAGAGGAGCTTTTTGGGAGATATCCGGGTATTCCTTCCGGAGAATAGATTCTACCTGAGCAGAGTCAAGAGGAAAGAACTCAATCATTCGGCTGCGGGAGAGAATGGTAGAGAGAACTTCTTGCCTCCGGGTAGAGAGCAGGATTATTACCGCATGAGAAGGCGGCTCTTCCAGAGTTTTAAGTAGTGAATTAGCTGTCTGGGGAGTCATCTTCTCGGCTTGCTCGATGATGAAAACTTTTTTCTCCCCCTGATAAGGTTTGTATTTAATCCTTTCCTGAAGAGCTCTGCTCTGCTCAATCTTAATGACGTTTCCTATCGGTTGTACTGAGTAAACATCGGGATGCTCAAAGCGGTCAATTTTCTGACAGGAGGAACAAACATCGCAACTTTCTCCTTTTCCATTTTTACAATTCAGTACCTTGGCAAAGTTAAGAGCAGTCAGTTTTTTCCCCACTCCCTCGGGACCGGTAAAAAGATAAGTCCCATAAATGCTGTCTCTGGCTAAATCACTCTGGAGAGCTTTTATGGCCTGATCCTGTCCTAATATATCTTTGAACGCCAAATAATTAATCCTCCCTCGACAGTTCTTTAAGGACGATTTTCTCTATACGAAGGCTGATTTCTTCCGGTTTTTCTTCCGCCCGAATGATTTTCACTCTCTCGGGGTTAGATCTGGCAATCTTGAGGTATCCTTCTCTAACCCTTTTATGAAAATTGAGATTTTCCGCCTCCATTCTGTCTGTTGATGGACCTCTCCTTGAGGCCAGTTCTGGATCTATATCTAAAAGAAAGGTCAATTCAGGGAAAACTCCCCCGGTTATTTTTCGATTAAGACTTTCTATCCAGGCAACCTTTATTCCCCGCCCGTATCCCTGGTAGGCCACCGTGGCATCCGCATAGCGGTCGGAAATGACTATTTCTCCCCGCAGCAAGGCTGGCTTAATCACTTCTCTTATGTGCTCCGCTCTATCGGCTAAATAAAGACACATTTCCGTTATCTTATCCATCTCTCTTTGACTACCTTCCAGGAGAATTTTCTCAATTTCTTCTCCCAGGGAGGTACCCCCTGGCTCAGCAGTATAAATAACCCGGCAACCCTTCTTTTTGAGAAAATTATTTAAATGTAAACCCTGGGTGGTTTTACCACTTTTATCAATCCCTTCTAAACTAATGAACAATTTTTCTACCTTCTCTTGAGCCAGCGAAATTTATGAGATGGCCACGTCGCTGTGCTCCTCGCAATGACAGAAATGGGCGATTGAAGTCACCCTCATTGGGTAGGGGAGGCTTTAGCCTCCCATTTTCTTAATCCAGTGGGTTTTTCATCTTCCCCGCCGGGAGATACCTTTATTTTTGCGGCCAGCCACCCTCGCTTGCGGAATAAAACGTCCGTGGCGCTTCTTAAAATCTCTCTTTCGATTCAGTTTCCTTACCGGAAAACGAGCGGCGTATCCCTTATAAGCCATCCCTTCCTCGAAGTTTTTTTTCTGCTTCCTCCTGCACAGTCTGGTAAACTATTCTAAGAGGAAGATTTTTCTCCCGGGCAATTTTGGAACAATCCTCATACTCAGGCGTCAGGGCGGTTCTTTTATCTCCCCGAAATATCTCTTTAACTCTCACTTTTCCCAGAGAGGTATCCACTGTCTTAATCTGTCTTCTTAGCTTTTTCCTTCTAACCTCGGAGATTCTCACCCCCAGGGTAGTAGTTTCCCGAAAGATTATCTCAAGTAGTCTTTCCTGTTTCTGGAGAGGACCCAAAACGCTGAGGCGGATTCCCGGACGATTTTTCTTCATCTGGGTGGGAATCAAGGATACATCTAGGGCACCTTTTTCCAAAAGTTGACTTGAAAGATAATCATATAATTCCGGGTTCATATCGTCTATGTCGGTCTCGAGTATTAGAATTAGGTCTTCATCATACTCCAAAGAAATCTCTCCGATTGAAAGGCGGAGCACATTAGGAAAATTCAACTGGCGGCTTCCGGCACCGTAGCCCACCTTCTCCAAACGTAGGGTGGGAAAAGGACCAAACCGGTCACACAGAGTGGTAAGAATGGCGGCTCCCGTGGGCGTAACCAGCTCAGCCGAAGTCCCCGTAGAGTAGATCGGGACTCCTTTAAGTAGCTCCAGAGTAGCCGGAGCTGGGAGAGGAAGCTCACCATGTCTACATTTAACCGAACCGGAGCCTACCCTGAGGGGCGAAGCATAAACCTTGCCCACCCCCAGCTTCTTGAGACCAATCAAACTTCCCGCCACATCAACAATAGTATCCAGAGCCCCCACTTCGTGAAAGTGAATTTCTTCAATCCCTTTGTTATGCACTTTGGCTTCGGCCCGGGCTAAATTAAGAAAAACCTGGCGGCATTGTTGAACAATTTCCCCCTCCAGATGTGATTGCTCCAAAATATCGTAAATATCGTTCAGGTTTCTTTCAGCTTTTTCTTCACCAGTGAGAACCTCAACGTGAGTGGCGGTAATGGCCCCCCGGGCCACCCGGCTGACTTTAATTTGGTAACCAGAAACATTTAACTGAGCCAGACTCTTGGTTAGTTCTTCCACTTCTATCCCGGTGTCTATTAGGGCACCCAGAATCATATCTCCGCTGATACCAGAAAAACAATCAAAATAAGCAATTTTCATTTTTTGGTATTCATCCCATTAATCAAACTGGCTAAATAACCTGCCCCAAAACCATTGTCAATATTAACCACCGCTACTCCGGGGACACAGCTATTAAGCATTCCCATAAGAGCCGCCAGACCTCCCAAACTAACTCCGTAGCCCACGCTGGTAGGTAAAGCAATTACTGGCTTAGCCACCAGTCCCCCCACTACGCTGGGAAGAGCTCCCTCCATTCCCGCCACCACAATTAAAACATTAGCCTGGGTTAATAGGTTATTCTTATCCAGAAGGCGATGAACTCCGGCTACTCCCACATCATAAAGAGTTTTAACTATATTACCCATAATCCGGGCCGTTACCGCGGCTTCCTCGGCCACCAAAATGTCTCCGGTTCCGGCAGTAATTACCAGAATAAAGCGGGAGCAGTCGACAATTTCCTGCTCCTGGCCCACCAGAACAATTCTGGCCTGAGGATAATAAATTGCTTGCGGAATTGCTTGCTCGATAGCCTGAAAAACCTCCGGTGAAGCGCGGGTAGCCATAATTTTGTCCTCGCTTTCTTGCATTTTCCGGATAATTTCCACCACCTGTTCAACAGTCTTATTCTGGCAAAAAATTACTTCCGGAAATCCCCGCCGCAGATGACGATGGGTATCAATGCGGGCAAAGTCCAAATCCTCATAAGGAAAGCCCTTGAGCCTTTTTAGAGCTCCTTCGACATCTACCTGGCCCGTCTTTACCTGACTTAAAAGCTGCCTGATTCTCTTTTCATCCATTGATATAATTATAAGAGAAAACAAAGCCAAAATCAAGTGACGCACTCTAACCTCTGAGAAATTGAAAGTAGATTGCCATATTGG
>AQRW01000110.1 GCA_000402295.1 Candidatus Aerophobus profundus SCGC AAA252-L23 | reverse complement strand
TTGGTCAATTTTGATCCCACCATCGGAGCAGAAATCAAAAAGACCCGACCAGCAGTGATTATTTCCAACGATATAGCCAATCAGTATAGCCCCATTGTAATTGTGGCCGCTATTACTAACAGAGCTGAACCTAAGTTCGACGAGGTTCTGATAAAGCCTCCGGAAGGAGGACTCACCAAACCATCAGTTGTTCAGCCAAACCAAATTCGCTCTATTGATAAAAGAAGATTAGTGAAAAAGATTGGAGAGCTTTTCAAAGAAACAACAAGCGACCTTGATGTAGCTCTACAAATTACCTTAGGGCTGGTGAAATTTTAGAACCACCACATGCACAATCAAGTGAATAGAAAATATCTCAGCAGAGAAGAGAGTTACCTCCATCTGTGAGAAAGGCAGGAAAAAATGTGTTCAGAGAGTCTCAAGAAAATGAGTCAGGTAAAAGATCTTCGCTTACTGAATAACATTCCCCTTGACCACGATATTGACCAATGGTTGAGAGACCTTGAGGTAGGGGATAAAGTTCGAGCAAGAGAGGAGAATATGCTTAAAAGGGTGATTGAGCAGGCAACAAACTTAATTGACCCCAAAGCTGTCTTCGTAGTAGCTTACGTGGAGGATAGGACGGATGATACGGTTACCCTCGGTGCAACAGTCTTTGAAAGTAGCGTGCTGAGAAAGAACCTGGATCAAGTAGAAAGAGTGTTTCCCTATATCATTACCGTTGGAAGCGAACTGGAAAAGAAAGCGGGCTCAATGGATGATCCTCTGGAACAATACTACCTGGAGGCAATGGCGGATTTGGCTCTCCAGAAAACTCAGGAATATCTGGAAAGCTATCTTCAGGAGACTTACCGATTGGGGCAAATCTCTACTATGAGTCCGGGATCTTTGAGCAATTGGCCCCTTGAGCAACAAAGAGAATTGTTTTCCCTTTTGGGTGACCCAAAGAAGAATGTAGGTGTACACCTAACTGAAAGCTTTCTGATGATTCCCCGGAAATCCATCTCCGGAATATACTTCCCTACCCAGGTTAAGTTTCACAGTTGTCAACTTTGTCCTCGAAAGCAATGTATTGGACGAAAAGCCCCTTATAATCCTGAATTAGCCCGTGAAATGATCCCACCGGCAGAGAAGTGAGAATCCTCTGCATCCTCATCGAGATAGCTTCTTCAAGAGGCATAATGTCGGGACGATTCAGGAGTTACTGGGACATAAACAACTGCAAACCATGATGACGTAAGAGACGGCAGTCTTTGTCTAAAACGAGGGGAGGACAAAATCATACTGTCCGAATCTTGGGATCCACTTCTGTGCGAGGTAAGCTTATCTTTTGTTTAAGATTCCAAATGGTCTTTTCCCATCCGGAAATGTAACCATTGTCATCACATGAAGGACAGAACCATCTAATCCGATTGTCTTCTTGAATGGAAGAAACAATATACCCGCTGCATCTTTTACGACCTGGCCTTCGTCGGCATCGAACAGCCGTAGTTCCGGTATCATCGTCATTGGTAGCGTCAACTATGATAGCAGCAATGTAATTTGCAATATTAAGGGCAGGTTTTGGTAATTCGTCAGGAAATACTCCCTTTTCATTGAGAAAGTGGCGAATGTCCGTAATCCATGTATCACTCATTATTTTATTGCCTCCTTATTAAGCAGATAACCTGGCGCCAAGCGGCTGCCGTGCAAAACCAAAATGCTTGGACAAGAGTAAGTGCTGACCAAAGCACACAGCAAACAAAAAAACTAAACAAAAACCCGGTTGAGTGAATTGTTAGGCCATACCTGCTCTTCCCTCCTTCACCATTTCACATATTTCGGGAAGAGAATCTTAGCAATAGCAAAAAAAAGAGGGGTCGATTTGCTTTGGTCATCCAAATCAAGTCGGTTAACATTTATTAAAATTACTGAATCTTTTGCCGGTAAATACCACATCTCACTACTGAAACCGAAAATCGTACCGTTATGGCCCCAGAAACTTCCTAGGTTCGAAATGCCTTCACCATACCTTATCCAATCCGGCATATCTTCAAATTGCCTAGTCTCAAAACATGCTTCTTGAGTCGATTCCGAAAGTAAATGATTAGAACAAAGTGCCCTTACAAAAATCTTCAAATCTGAAATATTTGAGATCGTCGCTCCTGCTGCCCCCGCCCAAAGTGGATTAAGGACTGTCATGTCATCAAAATTGTTGGTTTCAGGATTCCAGCTATAACCATGTAAGTTGCCGGACAGATCGCTATTAACTGGATAGATGGTGTTATTCATGCCCAGCGGCTCAAGGATACTTTTAGTAATTTGATCTCCAATTTCATTTCCGGTAATTTTTTTGACTATTTCACCAAGAATAACATAGTTAACATTGCAATATCGAGTTTTGTAACCAGGATCTTCAAACCGGTCAACTCTGTTGGCCGAGATATTTATCAAATCTTCGGCAGAAAACCAAGCATAAGGATCTTGGTAGACATTTTTCAAAAACTCCGAATCGGCAAAATCTGCAATCCCGCTACGCATCCTTAAAAGATTCCTGATGCTGATGATGTCTGCATTAGGGAATTCAGGAAAAAACTTCCACAGTTTGTCAGATGTGTTGAGCTTTCCCTCGTCAACCAATTGCAAAACAGCCGTTGCAGTAAATGTTTTGGTAATGCTTGCGATACGGAAAGGATCGTCTAATTCTCGTGATGCTACCATTTCAAGGTTTGCCACACCTTTGGCAGAAAAGTATTCCCCTTCACCGGGAATCCATATGGCAACAACAACTCCGGGCAAATTCATTTCTTGCATTTTTGCATTAATGGTATCATCCAATCGCCTGATAATGTCATCAGAAAATTGGGAAGCGCAGGAATCATCGATTTTACAAACAGAAAATAATGTTAGACTCAAAAGGACTATGGTGATAAACAAGAAAGTCTTTTTCATAATATTATCCTCATTAGGGAGTGGACTCCATTGGTCGCACACTAATTAGCCAAAGTTAAGTTACAGCTAAGTCTGTTTTCGTGTAATAGTTTAGCTTCCCTAAAAGAGTGACTATACTCTACACACATTAAAGATTTCGTCAACTTCAGCGCCAATCCAAGTAAATTTTTATGTTTCCTGCCTCTTACCAAATTCTGTACCAATTTTCTCTCAAGAGACAACCCTGTTCTTTCCCTGGTGCCTTTCTGGTAAGATTTTTTAAATATTTTCCATTAAAAAACTTATAGGAGGCTGCTGAAAAACCCCAATATTGTAGCGGTCCGATTTATCGGACCCTTTATTAAAGCAAGTTTCATAAATGAAACCTCTACAAAAAACCACTTTATCAGCAGGCTCATAGGAGAAGAAAAGAAAGAAGAAACCTCGCTTTTTTCCCCACCTCCCCGTGATAAAAGTTGCCATTCCCCAAAAACATATTTTACTCGTCCGCTTACAGCCAAAGTACCCAGAACAAAATGAAGGCTGACTGCTGAAAATCGAGAATTTGACCTTTCAGAGAATTCACTTATACTAAGCGGATTTATTAAACGATAAGTCTTTAGGATAAAAGGGGAGGCATAATGCATCGGGTCGTGAGAAATGTATTTGAAGGATTGGTGGTACTGGGAATAGTACTGGTGATGTCGACGGGAAGTTCGTGGGCATTCAGTTGGCCCGAATACCCCAACGGGGTGATCGGGTCACTCCCAATGAAGAACTTCCAGACTCAGGAAAACTACGGATCTATTCGGGGTATCGCCGTGACGCCAGATGACACTCACGCCTACGTGGCCTGCGATAACCAGATCGTCTTAGTAAATCTGTCGGGGCCCAGCGTGGAGACCGTGCTGGGGCTGGGTGGGGCTGCCGATGTAGCCATCACTCCCAACGGGCAGTATCTGTACGGCGCAATGGAAACAGGCTGTGTAAAAGCGATCTCCACCTCCGACCACCAGGTGCGTGATTCTATTCTGCTTGACTACGGGTTCCAACGGGTCGCCATCACCCCGGACGGCCACTATGCCTACGTTACCCGCTACGAGCTGGGGAATCACCTGGGATATATCCATGTGCTTGACGTATGGAATTACAGCCAGCCGGTGGATCAGGTAGCTTTTCCCGGCCGGTGGCTCAAGGGCATTGATTTCACCCCGGACGGTCAGTATGCCTGCGTGGTTGACTACGCCAATAACGAACTACTGGTCCTGGCTACCTCTGACCGTAGCGTGGTAACCTCCTACACCGATACCTTTAATCTACCGGAAGACGTGGCAATAACGCCGGATGGAAGTCATGCTTACGTGACTAATCTTGGTCTGGGGCAGATATCGGCGGTTGACCTGAGCGCCGGCACGGTGAGCGCGATTCCAGTGCTTGGCTCAGAAGGCGTGGCCGTCACCCCTGACGGCCAGTTCGTCTACGTAACCGGGGGCTCGTCCTACGACCCCATGCACGTTATTCGAACCTCAGACCACAGCCTGGACTCCATTGATGTGTATTCTTATAACAGAGCAGTGGCGATCAATAGTGACGGGACTCGCGTGTACGCAACCCAACCGGACTTCGGGGGTTGGGATAATTTCCTGGTGATTGGGTACGTTCTTGAAGGATATAAGCTAACGTCTATACCCTCGGAGCCCCCTTCAGTCTCCCAGGTCATGGCTGGTGGTAACATCGTCCGTTACTACCGGGTGACCGATTACGAAAATAAGCCGGAGTCAGGCATTTCGATCAAGGTAGAAGGGAATAGTCTTCAGTGGGACTTCGTCTCCGGGGGAGGAGGTCTGCTCACGGTGAGCGTTCCCGTTGACGATCTGGGCAGCCCGGGAGATGAAGCCGTGTGTAGTATCACTGAAGTGGATGGTGAACCCATCGATGCCCTCACCTTTGGAGTACACATCGTCCCCCGGGAAGTAGCCTCTCATTATCGGTTTGGCAGCGGGGCCAGCATTGGGGCTGCGGTCGGTCTGGGAGTAAAGGTAGGACTCCAGCACGGATTAACCTACACCCGAAAGGAGACGGACCTGACAATCGATAGCGACGATATCGTGGAGGTGGAAAACTTCACCGAGATCAGTGCTGGAGTGTTTGTCGGCGGGGGAATCGGTGGAGGGATCAAAGGGGTAGCCTACGCCAAAGCTGAAGCTGAAGCTGGGGTTGACCTACTGGCCTCCTTCGCCAATCAGTACCAATTCACCTCACCCTACACCGGGTACGACAAGAAATGTCGGGCCGGCCTGCTGCTCACCCAGACCTTCCTGGGCGTTGCTCCCCCCTTGATCTCTGACATGGCGGTCTGGCTGGCGGACAACTACAGCTCTTTCATTACCGAGTACAAATCCGGGGAGATTATCGCTATGGGAGCCCGGGTTTACGGAGGAGCCAGTGAAGGAGCGGGGCTGGGAGTAGCCGGTGACGATGAGGTCTATTTAGGAGTGGGTGTTGGCGCCGGAATCTCGGGAGATGCCCAGGTCATGGCTAAGCTTATCAGTTCCTATCAATATTCCGGAGGCTCACTCAGTCTTACCGAACTGGGGGCGGGAGTGAGCTTCAATTGTGGGGTGGACGTCTCCGCCGGTGTCACGGCCACTGCCGTGGGCAACGGAGTACGTGCCGGCATCGGCGCCGATGTTTCCTACGAATATGAGTTAATACTCTATGCCAGTCCCAGTGGAGAGCTTCGTCGCATGGAGATCGCCTTTTCCGGTCAGAAGAATTGGGGCATCGGTGTGGACGGCACCATCGGGTCAGGCTCTGACAGTACCGATACGGTAATTCTGGTCATCGACGGCGATCAGATTGTGGCCTTGGCGGGCGAGATTGCCGACATTGCCCGGATTTCCTCTTATTTCAGTGGCAGTGTGCCTGAAGACATTATGCTGGGTCCCACTCGCTTACAGAATGAATTCCGGAATCTTTTTGCTCGGCTCTCCACTATGGACATTGCCTACCGGATTGAGCACGAGAAGGGTACCGGTTTCTCATTCAGCCCCTCGATAGATCTAGCCCTGGGGGTGGAGATAGAAGTGGGAGTCTCCTTTAATATGGAGAAAGCCGTGACCTACACCCGTGAAGAAGGTCACATCGTGGGAACCGACTTTAATAGTAAAATTCCGGTGGCCACCTATGCAGATGATGCCCACGTACCCTCTCTGGGTAGCCTGAGTTATGCCGATGTGCTCCAGGAGACAGCAGAGGTAGTGTACGACATGTTCTGCGACGCGGGCGAATTCATCCAGGGAGCTGCCGAAGCCCTGGGTGACACCGCGGTGAACGGATATCACTGGGCCAAACAGAAATTGAGCCTGGGGTTAGTGGGACCGGAAGAACGGAAGTTAGCTTATTCCCTGCGTTCCTATCTGGAACCGGCAGAAAGTTACCAGGGACCGGGCGAGATTTTTCTCTTCAGCTCGCCGGTAGAGGCGATATCGGATCTGGCCACCAAGATTGCCTCTCCTGTGACTATCACCAACGGCCACGCTGAGCTGACCATCACCCCCGGTGAGGACCAGGCCCAGCTCACTATCAGTTACACGGATGAGCAGGTGACTGGACTGCAAGAAAATCAGCTTTGCATTCATACCTGGGATCTGGATACCCACCGCTGGCGAGCCCTGCTGTCGGTAGTGGACACCGATCTCAACCAGGTAGCGGCTTCAGTCATCAAGCTGGGCACCTTCAGTGTGTTTGTAGCCTTCCCCACAGGGACTATCAATCTTGCTCTTCATCCGGAGCTGGTGGATTTGCAGAATCCGGAAAACCTCATGGTCACCAGTGGACCCGTCAGTGACTCCACCGGAGCATTGGTACCGGACGGAACCTTAGTCACGGTGCAATCCCTGCGTAAGTATTCCACCACAGAAGAGCCCTTTGGCCAGGTTCTCAGCCCCGATGCAGACCTATCCGCTTCGGGGATCCAGGTGACGACCGTCGGAGGCAGTATCTCCTGCACAGTGGCACCACCAAATGAGCAAGGAGAAGGAATCATTCGGGCCCAGAGTGTATCCGGAGACGCGGAAGGCAATGCCTCCTTCCGAACGAACGCCTCTCCCTCAGTGGATTTGACCACTCCGCTGTCGGGAGCTGTTGTCCGTGGCATCATCGAGGTGGCCGCGGTAGCCTCGGATGATACCAGTGTGGTCCGGGTTGATTTCATGCACGATGGGATCCTGTTGGCCTCCGATGCCACCAGTCCCTACGGTCTTTCCTGGGATACTGCCTCGGTGTCAGAGGGACCCTGCATTCTGGCTGCGGTAGCCCACGACCTCTATGGCCTCACGGCCACCGATGCCGTGAGGATCGTGGTCGACCGGACCGACCCAATGGCCCAGATTAGTAGCCCGATGTCCGGTGCCCGGGTGGCCCGGACGGTTCAGATTACCGGAACAGCCTCTGACCTAAATCTGCAGGAGTATCGACTGGATTACGGAGCCGGACTCTCACCCACAAGCTGGTCAGCGATCACCACCTCTTCGGAATCTGTGTCCGGGGGGATATTGGCTACTTGGGAATCCACGGCCGTAAATGACGCAACCTACACTCTCCGCCTTCAGGCTGAAGATGGAGCGGGTAATACCACCCAGACATGCGTCTGGGTGGTAGTGGATAATACACCGCCCACGGTGGGTTGGATGGTACCGAATGAGGGATCAGTCAGGTCCGGAACCACCAGCCTCATGGCCAATGCTACAGACGTGGGTGGAGTCACCCAGGTAGAATTCTACTGCGATCAGACCTTCATTGTCTCCAGCACCAGCACGACCAACAACTATACCGGGCAATTTGACACCACCAGCGTCTCCGACGGCGTGCGTACACTAACGGCGGTGGCCTACGATTCGACCGCCAACGCGGCCAGTAATTCCATCTGGATCGTGGTGAACAACCAGCCCTGCGTCAGCGTCGGTTGGGAGTACGTTCCTCCCATGTACAGTGGCTTGGCGGTCGGCACTGTCTCGGTACCGGCATTCGCCGATTTGGATGGAGATAAGGATCTGGATCTGGTGCTGGGAGATCAGTACGGAGGCCTGCGATACTTTGAGAACACTGGTACACCCACTCTGGCGGTCTGGGCTCAGGACAGCAACATGTTCAGTGGAATCAATATAGGTGGTGATTTTGCCGCGCCGGCCCTCGGTGATCTTGATGGAGACGGAGATGTGGATTTATCCGTAGGTGCAGGTGCGGGGACGATCCAATATTTTGAAAATACCGGCACACCCATCAGCGCCGAGTGGACTGAGGATACTTCCATGTTCGCTAGTCTACCCTGGATGAACAAGCCAGCCCCGGCACTGGCCGATTTGGATGCGGACGGTGACCTGGATCTCACTCTGGGGTCACGGGACGGGGGGCTGACCTATTACGAGAACACTGGTACGGCGGCTGATCCGGCGTGGACCTCAGACTGGTCTATGATCGGCATCAGTACCAGTAAGTGGAGCCGCCCCGCTCTGGGTGACCTGGACGGTGACGGTGACCTGGATCTGGTTATCGGGGGTGACACCGAAGGATGGGGGAACAGTGGCCGGCTTTATTACTACGAGAATCTGGGGAGCACCATAAATGCAGTCTGGACACAGTGTGACGCCATGTTCCAGGGAATCTACGTGGGCGCCTATCAGGCTCCTGGCTTGGCCGATTTGGACGCCGACGTTGACCTTGACCTCACCCTGGGAGAACTGGCCGCCGTCCTTAACTATTACCGCAGCATGCTCTGTGAAGATACCACCCCTCCCGAGGTGAGCTTCCTTGAGCCGGCCTCGGGGACCCTGGTCTCCGGAACCATTACCCTCAGGGTCGCTGCCTCTGATACTTCCGACATTGATCGGGTAGAGTTCTACGCGGCTGATACCTTCCTTGGCGTTGACTCCAGTAATACTTATGCTCTTAGCTGGGATACCACCACCGTCTCTGAGGGGACCTGCACTCTCACCGCCGTAGCCTATGATACTCCGGGTCTCTCAGCCAGTANTAATATTCAGGTGGAAGTACTGGCAGATTTAGAGAACCCAGTAGTGGAACTATTGGAACATCCGGGACACACGGTGGTGGGACAGGGTCTTGCTGCTGATGTGCGATTCACCTGGATGGGAACGGATGACGTGACGGCCACAGAGGATCTGGTCTACCAGTATCAGTTGGACGGTGATGGCCAAACAGAGGGCTGGTCAGACTGGACATTGGATACCAGTGTAAACTTCACCTTGCCTGGAGGTGAGTATATCTTCCAGGTGCGAGTCAAGGATCAGGCGGGCAACTATGCCCGGGAGGGTGACCCGGGAATTGCTTCCTGGCAGTTTAGCGTTCAATTGCCCTTGTGCGTCTATCCGAATCCGTTCCAACCGACGGATGAGGACAGCAACACCGGTGACTGGGGTAGTGGTATTATTTTCCAGAATCTCCGCCGGGGATCTAATATCAGCGTTTATACACTCAGCGGAGAATTGGTCCAGACTTCAGGCCTGGTACAGGAGCCTGCGTGGACATGGAACGCTTGCAACTCCCTGGGACACCAAGTGGCCAGCGGGATTTATTTCTATCTCGTTAAATGTGATGGACAGATAGCTCACCAGGGTAAGTTAGTAGTGATCCGGTAGCCCGAAGTCAGGTAGATCGGGTGTTCACAATTGGGGTGATAGTCGAAGAGCTTTTGTAGAATGCTGCTGGCGATGCGCAGGGCGTACTGCAATATTATGGACCGGCCGGCAGCAGGAACGAAGGAGAGTCACAGTGAGAGTGCGAACCAAGCTGGCCCTGGGGATAGCGACCGCTGGTGTTGTCGTAGCCTTCTTTCTCTTAGTAGTACAATACACCGACTGGATACCACGAAAAGAACAGAAACAGGAGGTTTTGGTCAGAATTGGGAAAGAATGTATTACAGTAGCCGACTTCCGCCAGGCGGTTGCTTGGTGCGGTCGGTCCCCTGAGTTTCAAAACCGTCTGCTCACCCTGACACCAAAGGGACGCCGACAGATTCTTCAGGAGATGGTCGAGCGGCGGATGTTTGCCCGGGCGGCCCAAGACGACAAGCTGACACTGGATCCCGAGGTATTCGCCATGCTGGAGCGTCTCAAGCGAGACAAGTTGGCGGAACAGTACATTCACCAAGAAGTGCATACCCAACCAATCAACCAAGAGGAAATACGGCAATACTATCAGAAACACACCTCCGAATTCACCCTTCCGGAAAAGCTTCACCTCTGGCACATCGTGGTCGCAGATGAATCAACTGCCGAGACATTGCGGGCTCAGGTGCAAGCGGGAGGCGACTTTGCTGAGCTGGCTGCTACCTACAATATCGACAGCACCAAAGAGCGGAAAGGAGATTTAGGGTGGATCCGACGGAGGGTAATGGTTAAACAGTTCGAAGATGCGGCCTTTAAGCTCAAGGTAGGTGAGATCAGCCCGGTAGTTCAAACCACCTTTGGGTTCCATATCATCAAGCTGGAAGAGCGTCATTCACCCACACAGCTCCCGTTCGAGCAGGTGGAAAACCAGATCGAAAAGAAAATCCGAGAGGTACGCCTCGAGCAGTTGAAGGCCAAGCTTGAGCAACGGTACCCGGTGGAAATTCAAGAGCAAATTTGGAAGACCGTTGCCACTCCCGAACAGCCCAGCTCCCCAGGAACGTCCAACGAAAAGAGTAGGTGAGACCAAGAGAAAAATCGGCCCGAATATCATCACCTAATTACAATGAACTTTGTGAGATATAGTATAATATATTCCTTCTCACCCAAAATTCTGCCAAATTAGCCCAATTATCTTTATCCAATAGGCTTACACAAATCCGGAATAGATTGCCAAACTTCTTAGGCACTGCCATGAGTAAGAATTAGGTTGACAAATGAGTGACGATAGTGTATACTGTAAAGTGACAAAGAAAGGAGGCTGTAGATGCGATTTATAACCATAAGAGATTTGCGCAGTAAGTCGTCTCAAATTCAGCGCGATCTCCCCAAAGAAAAAGAGATGGTGCTCACTTCTAACGGTAAACCCATTGCTATTTTATCCGCAACTTCTGCGGATAAAATTGAAGAGTCTTTGGCTATGATTCGTCGCGTACGAGCAATCATGGCGGTGGATTACATGCAAAGACGCTCCGTAGAAGTGGGCACTGACCGCATCAGTCTGAAAGAGATTAACAAAGAGATTATTACTGCCCGTGAGAATCGGCAGACAGAATGAAAGTGGTTCTGGATAACAATATAGTGGTGTCTGGGTTGCTTTCTCCTTTTAATGCACCAGGTGAAATCATGAGAATGGTGGCTTCTGGAGCCTTAGAGCTTTACTATGATGCCCACATTCTTTCTGAGTATCGGAGTATTCTGCTCCGTCAAAAATTTTCTTTTGACCGGACTCATGTAGAAAACTTACTTGAACAAATAGAAACCTGTGGTTATCTAACTACAGGAAAACCGCTGGCGGAAAGATTGCCTGACCCGGATGATGAGGCTTTCTTAGAAGTGGCCCTGGCAGGAGAAGCCCAATATTTGGTAACAGGAAATATGAAGCATTATCCGGCAAAGAAGCGACAAGGTATGCAGATAGTATCACCCAGAGAATTTCTGGAGATTTATCGAAAGAGTGGGGTCAGGTCTCAACATTTGACATTAAAATGACAAAGTTAAATCAGGGACTAATGTCAAATGTTGAGACCTGACCCCATATTGCAAATGCAAATGGGAGATATCTCAGTAGGGTAGGGGAGACTGCGAGAACAGAAAACAGCCCAAATGCCCCTGATAAGAGCAAAGTATCCTCGAAGATAGATATATTTACGTGTAAAGACAAAAGATAGGCAAAATGAGGCCAATACTGTCCCTTTGTTTTAA
>AQRW01000109.1 GCA_000402295.1 Candidatus Aerophobus profundus SCGC AAA252-L23 | reverse complement strand
TGGGTAGGGGAGGCTTTAGCCTCCCTTTTCTTGACTCCTGAGGAGATAATATTATTATGTGAGGTAAACTACCAACACTAAGGGGGGTGGTTTAGTATGAGCAAAGTCAAAATTGAGGTGGATCTTGAGGAAATAAAAAGGGTTATCTCCGGGCTTCCGGAGAATGAGAGAGAAGTGCTTTTCTTTGGGCTTAATCCTGCCTGGGGTAAAGCTCTGCAAAAGATGGAACAAGAAGCTTTAAGGGATCTCCAGGAAGGAAAGACGGTATCGTTGGAAGAAGTGGAGAATGAGCTACAGGATAGAATTTGAGAAACGGGCTACTCAACAATTGGGGAAGCTGGATCCTCCGATATGTAAGAAGGTAATGAAAAGAATACGAAGTTTAGTAGAGGATCCCCGTAGATATCCTTTGCTTTCGGGTGGTCTTTCGGGTTTGAGAAAAATAAGCGTGAGGACTCCCGGAGGAGAATACAGAATTGTTTATATCTAGGACTTGGTTGTTATTAGAAGAAAAAAAAGAGGGACCACGTACTGAGTTGGAGAAATGGATTGAGATGTTTGGCCCACCTCTCCTTTCGGAAAAGAAAGGATACAAATTGTACAAAGCTCTTAAGGAATATGCCGAGAAGAAAAGGTGGTGGGGCTATTATGAAAAGCACTTTAGATACTGGTACAATAAATTTCCTCAGATTTTTGAGCAGTTACCACTTGCGGTGGATTCCGTGATTTCAGAAATTAAACTTGACTTCACAACAGCCGGATTAGGTAAGCAGAGAAAAGTCATACTTGATGTCAGCTCTAAAGTCAAAAAGGAATTAGAAAAACAAATAAAAAGAATTTGGTAAAGGTCTCAACAAAGAAACGCACAAAATTGCTATGGAGATGAATAAGTGAGATGAAATAGTTAGTATAAATGCAGAAAAGGGAGGTCAATCAATGAATGAGGAAGAACGCGAGGACATGATGAAGGGCATGAAAGCTATTTTTGAAGCTCTTTATGCTCTTTCATTTGTAAATCCAATAATATTAGCAATTAGGCGCCTGGAAAGACAACATGTATTGCCAGCAGAGGAAGCATTTCCTGAGATCTTCAATAACCCCAAGGTTAGGCCTTATTTCAGTCTGTTTTTAAGTGGAGATGAAGAAGGAAACCTGAGATTGACTTCGTTCGGTAAAGCATTAAAGAATTTTAGCGATTCTGTGCATCATTTTCTTGCCGATGATGACCTGGTAGCGAGGACAAACGGAATTTTCGAGATTAAATTATCAAATCCAGTTAGAGATTTTGTTCATTCTGCCGTTGATACAACGGATAGGATAGGAAAGATTTGCCTCAGAGCAGCTACTGCACTTCGCATAATAACCAGTCCTTCAGACATAACTACAAAGTTTGATGTTGACTTAAGCGAAAAGGAATTTAGAGAGAAAGCCTGGGAATTAAACAATCTGCTGCTATCGGAATATGCCGACCGTATCTCAATTCCAGAGCTATTCAGACCGTATGTTATTGAGGCAACATCTAACCTTGAAAAAGAGGAAAAGGGATAAAATGAACAAAAAGATCGTACTGCCAAGGAAAAAACCGGGAAGGCAAAAAGTACCCATCGAATCGCTTCGTGGTCAAGCAAGAGTAAGAAAGTTAAGCCAGATTGCTTGGGTCTCTTCTCCAACGAGAGGGCTTGCACCTATTTCATCAACTGTACCTAAAAGAAAGCTCGTTCGTAAAATATCAATTCAAAGCAGTAGGTACGATTTGATCGAGAGAGTCTCTTTCTCTAAAGTTGGAAAAATTCATCATGCGCCAGGGAAAGTTAACAAACAACCGCTCAAACCTGAAGAACCTCTAACCAAAGAACGAAAAATCTATATCCATCCAACTAAGATAAAGCCTCAAAGAGCGGAGCCAAAACTACAAGCAACGAGGATGTCAGAGTTTCTAATTCAGGAAGTTAAACCTGCAGGGACGTTCCGCCCCCAGAAAATGATTCTTCATAAGACACCAGTTCCTGCATTAGAACTTAAAAAAATACCGCAAATTAAAGGCCAAACTATCCCATGCCTTGCTGTTTGCAAAGTACAAATAACAGAAAAAATTGGTAAGGAGAAAACTCAACCAGCCATAGGGGGAGCTATTTCTGGGGGTTGTACGGGCGTTTCCTTCGATTTCTTCAATCTCTTTCTTGAATGTCCTAAAGGAGAAGGTAGACTTAAAAGTGCTTTTGAATCGGCAGGGCCAACAATTTTGGTTCTTACCAAGACTAAAGATGACGATTACGCCAGAGCCATCCAGGTTCTTTGCCGAGAAGTCTATAGGGAGAGAACGAACTTGGGAAAACCTGATATCTCCCCAATTCTAAAAATTGAAGACACCGGTGATTGGGAAAGACTGGAGGATCCACAGTATGATCCAAAGTATAAGGTTTTACTAGTTGAAGTCGAGGATGATTTTCCCCCGCCAACCAATTTGGTTAATTTGCTCGAAGGGTTTGCCGGGACTGAGAAGCCTGGTTTCTTAATTTTCTATGTTGATCAGCCCAAAGCTGAAGCTTTTTATGAGAAGATTCGAGCTCAAACTTGGCCACCCGCAATTCCCATGTATTTATTAACCCTGAGAAAGCTCTCTATGGGAGCTAAGGAGAGAATAGCGTCTTTGGCATGGGGAACTGGTGAAGGCATCGATCGGCTTAGTATTATATGTGAGTCTCGTGCCTCACCAACTACTTTTGACGATTTTTTCTTGAGTGGTAAGGAAGAATTTTCGAAACATTTACACGACATAGTCAAGATAGAAAATGGGCGTTACCGACAGGCTACCAAACTAAGTGAAGGAGAAGAGGAATCCGATCTTCACTATCTTCTTAAAGTATTTTTGGTGTACTATTATGCAAAGAAAAAGGGACTAAGGGATGTGAAAAGAATTAGGGAGGAGATTAAGACAGAAGAAAAATCTGATCATAGTACACCGGATCTTTACTTATCTACAGAAAATATAGCCATAGAGGTTGAAACTTTGTATGGTAAAGGACCTTTTCCTCTCACATCAATAGATCAAAAGGTGTGGTCGTGTAAGTCACAGTCTCAACCGACACATTTCATCTTAAATAACTTGACATTTCTGCGTCATCTCGAGCTGTTGAAGGGAATCAAAAAGAATCTGCCCGATGCTCCTGTAGACTTTTATACGGTGGATATAAAAGGAGAAAGGCTTTTATCACTGAGTAAAGTTGACTCACAAATAAAGCAGATAATAAGTACTATAGAATCTAGAAGTACGCCATAAAAGGGAAGAAAATCTACTTAGGAATGTTCCTTTAAAGGCGTTTTTTCAAAAGATGATGGAAATCATCACGGTAATAGACTAAAAGGGGGGATTGGGGAAAAATAGTCTATCCGCCTTTTTTGGGATCTATAAGGGAAAGATCGAAAAGTTAGTCATGAATGTTCTCTCAAATAAAGTAGGTGATCTTGGCAGCGTTGCTCGATTTCGCTCAATCATTTTTGGCAAGATGCGTCCAAAAATGTCCGACCCGAGGCCCTGCTGTGGGAGAGGTCTATGAGGCTGGTGAAAGGGCGGTTTTTTGTAGAGATTTCATTTATGAAACATGCTTCATTAACGGGTTCGATAAATCGAACCGCTACAATATTTGGGTTTCTCAGCAGTCTTCTATGGGGAAGTGAATTATGAGAAAAAACGATCTAAGTAGGTGAAGGGAGTTAGCCAATTGATTATCCAGGATTTTCCCTCTTATATTGATGCTCTTACCAGAATAAGTAAGGCGATCACTTCGGATCTTTATCTGGAAGATATCCTGAAACTGGTGGTAACAGTTACAGCTCAGGTAATGAACTCCAAAATTGTTTCTTTAATGTTATTAGATGACCAACGGGAAAAGCTAATAATTCGAGCTACCCAGAGTGTTAGCCAGGAGTACAACGAGAAGCCTCCCTTGAGAATTGGGGAAGGAATCGCCGGGAGGGTAGTTAAGAGTAATAAGCCAATAACGGTATATGATGTCTCCGGAGAAAAGGAATACAAATACAAAAATATAGCCCAAGAGGAAGGTTTGGAGTCTCTGCTCTGTGTACCCTTGAATGTAAAGGGAAAAGTAATTGGGGTGTTAAATTGCTATACCTCCCGTCCCCATCATTTTACCAAGACTGAGGTAGATGTTTTAACCAGCGTGGCTAATCAAGCAGCCGTGGCTATTGAGAATACTGAACTTATGGTAAGAGCCCGGGTAATACAGGAAGAATTAGAAGCCCGAAAGCTGATAGAAAGAGCCAAAGACATACTGATGAAAAAACTTGGTATTCCCGGGGAAGAGGCCTACCGGAAGATACAACGACAGAGTATGAATTCTCGAAAATCGATGAGGACCGTAGCCGAAGCTATTATACTGAGCAGCGAATTAGAGAAATGAGTTTTCTTAATTCTCATTAGATAATGATAGTTAATATGCGTAAACCTTACCGTAAGGACGATGAGTGTAAGGGTAAAGTTTTATGAATGATGTTTTCAAAATTCTTTCCCGATCTAAGTGAAAGTATTTACAGAAATCCTTGAGGTGGACAGTTAAAATGCTGATGTCTTCATCTGAAGCCGGGGCGATCCTGACTTCTCTACCTAATTTTCTTGTATCCAGGCGGCCCCTTATGAGAATCATTCCTCCATGCATACCCGTTCCCACAAAGTCACCCACTATCTCTGGTGGATAAGGCGCGGCATTCGAGTTGTGCGTAATCCCTAATATGACCAATAGCCCCCCGGCCATATATTCGCCTAAGAAATCACCGCAAGTTCCTCCTACTATTATCACCGGGAAAAGGTCCCCGTATGCCTTCATGTGGATTCCTGCCCGGTAACCAACGTCTTCCTTGATAAAAATTCTTCCTCCTCTCATAGAGTGGCCGGCAATGTCTCCTGCGTGTCCGTGGATGACTATTTCTCCTGCATTCATGGTGTTTCCGATGCCATCCTGAGCATTTCCCTGAATAATTATTTTGGGTCCATCCATAAAAGCAGCCAAATCATTTCCGGGGACTCCCTTAATCAATATTTGAACATCGTTACCCCTGAGACCGTCTCCTATGTAACGCTGGCCACAAACATTGTCCAAAACTATTTTTTTATATCCTTTCTTTAATGCCCCACGAATTTCTTCGTTTAAAGTCTTATAGGAAAGATCCTTGGCTTCAATCTTCGCTGTCTTTGTACTCTTGATCTTTGAGTCCTTAGTATCTTTATACCTCAATGCCTTCCCCTTGCACCAGGTGTTTTCGGTATTCTGTCGGAAGAACTAGAAGTCCAAACTCATCACTCAGCAAATCCTTCTTAAATGAGGATACGTCAATTTTATCTTTTATCAGTTGGGAAAATATTCCGGCCCGCTCGATTTTTCCCAGAAATATGGCTCCCACCATTTTGTTTTGTCTCAAGACTATTTTACGATAAGATCCCCTGTCCTCGTCTGCCTTAGAAAGGATTTCAAAGTTCTTAGTTTCCGGAGGATTGGTTATCCCAAAAGAAATAGTGGGGATATCGGCTAATTCCACCGAATTCATTATGAACGAACCAGAGTATTTGGTCGGCTTTCCGGCCATGTTAAGCCCGGCAACTTTTCCTTGATGTGAGGCCACGGGCCAGATAGCCATAAGCGAGGTTTTTTGGGTCAAGAGGTCCTTGCCCTGGGCCACGTCTCCGGCAGCGTATATATCCTGGATATTGGTTTGTAGGTGATTGTTCACCACTATTCCTTTATCACAATTTATAGAAGTGTCCTTGACTAAATTTAGGTTGGGGCGGACTCCTATGGCAATAATCAATAGGTTGGTAGGAATATCTTTCCCTTTTCTTAGAACGACTTTTTTGATTCTTCCTCGGCTACTGTCGATTCTTATAATGGTATCTTCTTTTATTACTTGGCATCCCCCTGCCTGCAAAGCCTCTTCTAAAATGCTGGATGCTTTTCTGTCAAAGGTGTTGGCTAAGATTCTATCTGCTAATTCCACCAGGCTGACTTTTAAACCCCTCTCTATTAAACCCTCGGTACACTTTAAACCGATTAATCCCGCACCTAAAATTACTGCTTTAGTTATGTTATTTGCCTCAAGGTAGTCTTCTATCTCCCGGGCATCTTGGAACTTGGTAAAGGTGAACACTCCCTCTCTTAATTTATTTAACCCTTCAATAGGAGGGATTACGGGCTTTCCACCGGTGGAAATTAGAAGTTTTTGAAATTTTATTTTTTCTCCGGAATCAAGACAAACTTCCTTTTCTGCTCCATCTATTTTTTCTGCTTGGGTGTTTAAGAGTAACTCAACTTTATTTTCTTCATAAAAATCTTTATTTCTGAAAGCCATCTTCTCTTCAGGCAATTTTTTGCCCAAATAGTAAGATATCAGAGGCCGAGAGTAATTCAATATTTTCTCATCCGATATGACTGTAATTTTCCCTTTGTTATCAACTTCTCTTATTGCTTCCAGGCAGCTTACGCCAGCGATGGAATTACCGATAATTAAATACTCAGTTTTCATTTTAGCTCTTTCCCTCAATCCTTTTCCATTCTATTTCCTTCCTCATCCACTAATATGATGGCCTCGTTGGGACAGTGTTCCACGCAGGCGGGAAACTCAGCCTCAACGCATAAGTCACATTTAGAGGCAATTTTCTTTTTTTCAAAATCGGGTCTGATCACTCCATAAGGGCAGACCATTATACACATCCAGCAACCTACACACTTATCGGTATTATGCAGAATCCTACCGGTCTTTTTGTCTTTATACATTGCTCCGGTGAGACAGGCATATAAACAGGGGGCATCATCGCAGTGTCGGCACTGTAGGGCAAATGAAATGGGACCTTTTTCTTCAAAATATATTCTTGATACCGGTCGGGGTTCTTCTCCTCGGTAACACTTTATTATATCTTTAGATTTTGAGTGCTGGGTGATACAATACACCTCACAAAGCCGGCACCCCATACAGTACTCTTCCCTAATTATTATTCTCTTGGCCCTCATGGAATTCTTAGGCATCTTTTCTCTTTAACTTAGAACTTTGACTTCTGGACTATTTTTCACCAGGCTTCTCCGGCATGCTTAAGTTTCAATAATCTCAACTCCACCTCATTTAGTCCTACGGCTCTTAATTGTTCTCTATTTCCTCTTAAGGAATCAATAACATTTATCCCCATACCTCCCATCATTTCTTTAATCTCTAAAGACCAGGCTCTCAAGAGGTTACCGGCACGTTCAGCTCCAATTTCAGGATTAAGGCGTTTGGTCAAGTAAGGATCTTGGGTAGCTATTCCCCAATTGCATTTTCCGGTATAACACTTTTGACAAACGTGACAGCCCAGAGCGATTAAGGCTGCTGTTCCAATATAGACTGCATCTGCCCCCAGGGCGATACCTTTAATTACGTCGGCACTTGACCTAAAACCCCCGGCTGCAATCAGAGAAACCTGGTTTCTAATTCCTTCTTCTCTCAATCTTTGATCTACCACGGTAATAGCCAATTCAATGGGAATACCCACGTTATTTCGAACTATAGTAGGAGCTGCTCCGGTTCCTCCTCTTATGCCATCGATAGCTACAAAATCTGCTCCGGCTCTTACAATTCCACTGGCTATGGGAGCTACGTTGTGAACGGCAGCAATCTTTACTCCTACCGGTTTAGTATAGCGCGTAGCTTCTTTCAAAGCAAAGATTAACTGTTTCAGATCCTCTATGGAATAAATATCGTGATGGGGGGCGGGACTCAGAGCATCGGTACCTATAGGTATCATGCGGGTATGGGAGATTTCCTCGGAAACTTTCTCCCCAGGAAGATGCCCGCCGATCCCAGGCTTGGCTCCTTGTCCTATTTTTATCTCAATTGCGGCGGCTCTTTCCAGGTATTCTTCGTTTACTCCGAATCTTCCGCTGGCCACCTGAACAATTGCTCTATGAGCGTAAGGGTACAAATCTTGATGCAGGCCGCCCTCCCCGGTATTCCAATAGGTTCCGAGCTTACAGGCTGCTTCAGCTAAAGATTTACAAGCGTTCAAAGAAATCGAGCCAAAACTCATGGCGGTAAACAAGATGGGTAACTCTAATTCCAACTGAGGAGGAATCCTGGTTCTTATTTGATATTTTTTTCTTCCTTCTTCCGTTATCTGTGGCCGGCAGTCTATTTTATCGGGCTTTCTTCCCAAATGAATTCTCAATTCCATAGGTTCTCTCAGGGGGTCTATCGAGGGATTAGTAACCTGAGAAGCATTTAAAACTAAGTGATCGAAATAATTCTTGTAGGCTTTGTCATTACCCATTCCGGTAAGGAGAATCCCCCCGGTCTGGGCCTGTTTAACAATGTCGTAGATGGATTCTCTCTTCCAGTGCGCATTTTCCTTTGTCTGGGTAGGGTTGTACCTAATGGTAATAGCGGCGGTAGGACAGAGATCTTCGCAAAAGTGGCATCCCACACATTTAAAGGAGTCGGAACTTACAGTGTCGGTTCCAGGGTTGTAAGTATGCACGTCATTAGCACACATTCTGACACAAATTTGGCACTTTATGCATTTTTCTTCATCTCTTTCTACCCGGAATTCAGACAACTTTTTTGCTTTAGCCATGATTTAGTCACCCATCAGCGGATTTTTCAAGAGTTTAATCACCCAATTTACCAATGGTTGGTTCACCTGCCTTGGGCATCCACACTTTATCTGCGTTTGGGCAGATTTTCCGGATGGCCGCCTCCTCAGAGGCAATATATAGAAAATCGTTTTTACTGGCTGCCACCAAGGGTCTTAATTTGATTCTATCGTTTAGGCCCACCATGTACTTTGCATTGGCAACTATTACTGCAAATGGCCCATTGACCAGGGCAGATCCATAAATAATTCTCAGAGTCTTCAAAAATTCCCGGGTTTGTTCATCCTCAATTCTCTCAATCTGGGACCAAAAAGGAGCAGCCAGAATATTTCCCACCACTTCAAAATCGAGATGATGGCGTCTTACCAGCAAATCAAAAAGATAAGCCATTACTTCTGTATCTGTAAAAAGGGTGCAATGGTAGCCAAAATTCTCCAAATAGTGTCTATTGGTTCCGTAGGAGGAAATCTCACCATTATGTACCACTGACCAATTCAAAATCCCAAATGGGTGTGCTCCTCCCCACCAGGCAACCGTATTAGTGGGGAATCGGTTATGGGCAGTCCAGATATATCCTTGGTACTCAGGAATTCTATAAAATTCTCCAATCTCATCAGGATTCCCCACTCCCTTAAATATTCCCATATTTTTCCCGGAAGAGAAGACAAAAGCGTTGCTTACTCTCTCATTTATGTCCATTACACATTTCATAATGAAGTCCTCTTCGGACAATTTCTCTTGATCAGTTTTTAGTACTTCTTCCTTTACTTGAGCAAAATATCTCCATAAAAGAGGAATAAACTTTAATCTGGTTACTTTCTCTGTGGGTATGGGTTCCGAATGTTTTAAATTAAAGACTTTTTTAAGATATTCCTCGGTATTTTGCTGGGCTAAAGCTGTTTCATACATGATATGGAAACACCAGTAATCTTTGAATTCAGGGTATATCCCGTAAGCAGCAAAACCACTTCCTAAGCCATTTCCCCTTTCAGTCATATTACAGATAGAATGGTAAATAGCGTCACCAGAAAAAATCTTCCCTTGGCGGTTCATAATTCCGGAAATTCCACAACCCGAGGGGATATGGTATTCCTTGTCCTCTTTTCTACAAGATTGGTAGATATTTTGTGAGCTCATATTCGGTGACCTGAGTCCTGTATTCTTCCCATTCCTTCTTCTTTAACTCAATAAACCGGGTAAATATATGCTCTCCCAAAGTTTTCCTGACCAACTCGCTCTTCTCGGTGAAAGCCAGGGCATGACTTAGGTTGTCGGGAAGGGATTCTACTCCTAATGTCTTTCTCTCCTCATCAGAAAGGTGGTAGAGGTTCTTTTCAATTGATTCTGAGAGTCTCTGTTCTTTTTCAATTCCTTCCAACCCCGCGGCCAGCAATACGGCAAAGGTTAGATAAGGATTACAGGCAGGGTCGGGAGATCGGAATTCAACCCTGGTGGCCTTTTCTTTGCCCGGATGGTAGGCGGGGACTCTGATCAAAGCCGACCGATTTCTCCGAGACCAGGCTATGTAGACCGGAGCTTCGTAGCCGGGAACGAGCCTCTTGTAGGAGTTCACCCATTGGGCAAAAATGGCGCTCATCTCTTTAGCGTGCTTTAGTTGACCAGCGATGAACTTTTTGGCGATTGGAGAGAGATAATATTTGTCGCGGGGGTCAAAAAAAGTATTCTTATCTCCGGCGAATAGTGATTGATGTATATGCATGCCGGAGCCATTTTCTCCCAAGATTGGCTTGGGCATAAATGTAGCATAGACACCATATTTTTGGGCTATTTCTTTGACCACTATTCGATAGCTTATTACGTTATCAGCCATTTTTAGAGCATTGCAATATCTCATGTCAATCTCGTGCTGGGACGGGCCAACTTCATGATGCGAGTACTCTACGTTTATTCCCATCTGCTCCAGGGCTAAAATGGTGTCTCTTCTCAAATCTGAGGCTACATCCAGGGTGGTCAGGTCAAAATATCCTCCCTTGTCCAGTACTTCAACAGCTTTATCCGATTTAAGATAAAAGTATTCTAATTCCGGGCCCACGTAATAATGGTCAAAACCCATTTTTTTAGCCCGTCCCAACACTCTTTTCAAAACATAACGAGGATCACCTTGGTAGGGTTTTCCTCCGGGTTGATAAATGTCACAGATCATTCGAGCAACTGCTTTCTCCTTGGGTCTCCAGGGCAAAAGGGTAAAAGTATCAGGGTCAGGCAGGGCGATCATATCCGATTCTTCAATAGATTGATATCCGGTGATTGAGGAACCGTCAAATCCCATGCCATTTTCCAGTGCACCTGGCAGCTCGGCGTCATTAATGGCAAAACTTTTTACCTGACCAAAAATATCGGTGAACCACAGTCGGATAAACTTTACATCTTTTTCCTTGGCCAATTTTAATACGTCTTTTTTTGTAAGAGCCATTTAGTACCTCCTTCGGATTAGGTTTTTTCAATTAAAGGTTAAAGTGCTTGCTCTCCTTCCTCTCCCGTGCGGATTCTTACCGTATTTTCCAGGGGAGAGATGAATATCTTTCCGTTACCAATCTCACCAGTCTTAGCCGCCTCAACTATCGTCCTGGTAATGCGTTCTACATCCTGGTCTCGGGCCGCAATTTCTATTTTTATCTTGGGCAAAAATTCCACTCTAAATTTTCTTCCCCGAAACTGCTCTACTTTCCCTTTCTGGCGACCGTGACCCTCCATGCGGATAATACTCATTCCAGGATAGCCTAAATTTTCCAAGGCTTCTTTTACCTTATTTAACTTCTCCGGTCTAAGTATGGCCTCGATTTTTTTCATTTATCTTTCCTTTACCTGTTTACCTGTATAATAAAATCTGGGTAGGCCGGGGTTCCGTGTTCAGAAATATCTAATCCTTCCAATTCTTCCTCCGGAGAAACCCGGATACCAAAGATTTTATCCATTATCTTAAACATCAAATAGCCCATACCGAAAGCCCAGACAAATACTACTGCCATACCGATAAGTTGAGCTATCAACTGACCCCAACCACCACCGTAGAACAAGCCTCTGACAAAAGGTTCCTCTAACGAGTAATTACCGTAGGTCCCATCGGCAAAGAG
>AQRW01000108.1 GCA_000402295.1 Candidatus Aerophobus profundus SCGC AAA252-L23 | reverse complement strand
CGAAGGCCGTCCCCGCCGCGCCCACCAATTCTTGTTGCAACTGAGAAACATATTTGTCCTGACCAACCAGTAGTCCGCTCGCAGGAGTGGTTTTTTTGACCTGGCCCACCAGTAGGTTTACCACTTCCATAGCTGAATTTCTGAAAGTGTTGAAGAAATTCCTAATTTTTCTTTTCAGCCTGCGAGCCGCGTTGGGGTGATAAGTTTTCTCCAATTCTCTTTTTCTTTCCTTCTTGTTTTGCTCGTCCAACTCATCATGGTAACGAATGAATAACTGCACCGTAGGATATTCTTGTTTGTAGAGAATATAGCTGGTCTCGTCGTGTCCCTGGTTATCCCGGTGTGGGATTTGGTAAACCAGTTCGACCCCCGTATTTTCTACCCTTAGTTGGCCCCAGATAAGTTTGCCCGTGGTTTTTTCCAGAGTGATGAGATTTCCGGAAAAATCCTTCAGGCATTGATCCTTACTTCTTCCGCGCACGAAAGCAGCTACTAGAGTCACCACCACAATAAAAATGAAAGTTAGGGCGAAAGCATTTAACATAATAGCATCCATAATCTTGCAGTAATCCAACTATACCTAAAATTGATTTTTGGTAAAGCTCTGGAAGGAATGAGAATGAATGAATCAGATGAATCAGGTCAGCATTTGCCGTTTCTCAAAGCTGCTTTGTTTTTTTAGGTCCGCCTGAGCTAATATTACCAGCGAACTCTCTGGCTCTCCAGGGATCCTGGACGATGAACATTCCACCATCCACCGGTATTACCGCTCCAGTAACGTAGCTCGATTCCTCAGAGGCTAAAAAGAGGACTACATTGGCCACATCGTCAGGTTTACCAAATCTTTGTAAAGGAACTTGATTTAGCCATTGGTCACCGCTCTCAGCTACAAAGTCCTTGGTCATGTCCGTGACAATGATTCCGGGAGCATAAACATTGACCGTTATATTGTAGGGAGCTAATTCTCCGGCTAATACTCGGCTGAAGTGTTCAATAGCTGCTTTTGATGTACCGTAGGCACTTTGGTCCACATCAGCAATCCTCCCCGATATGGATGAGCAATTTATGATTCTCCCACTGCCGCATTTCTTCAAATAATCAATAGCTGCTTTTGAACAATTGACAGTGCCCAGCAAATTTACCTCTAAGACTCTTAACCATTGCTGAATATTCTCTTGTTGGACAAATTCTCCTCGCAATATTCCGGCATTATTCACCAGAATGTCCAGTCTCTGAAATGCGTCAATTGACAGAGAAATCATTACTTGGACTTCTTGGAAATTGGAGACATCACATTTAAGGGCAAGAGCTCTGCCTCCTTCCTCCTGAATATCTCTGACCACCTTTTGGGCAGCGGCTTCATTCCTGAGGTAATTCACCACCACGGCAGCTCCCTCCCGAGCAAATCTTTTGGCAATGCCTGCTCCTATACCTCTACTGCCCCCAGTTACGATAGCTACCTTACCTTCTAGTCTTTTCAATTCCCTCCTCCTCACCTGACAGTTTTCTCCTGGTAATATTGAAATATAGAGCTTCCTCAAATGTATACCAAATGAGGCTTTTGTCAAATATCAGGAAGAGAAACTTACCAACGGCATCTTCAGGTGAGGATAAATTTGGACAAAGTTGGGTGCCCCTTTCTTAAGCCTACAGTAGTCTAAAAGAAATATTCCACCCCGGCGCTAAAGGTATAGTTTTGGTGAAACATTCCGAACTCGCTACTCGCATCCCCAAGAAAGAAGTCCCCCGAAAGATAAACAGAAAAATCATCCATTCTCTGATAGTCTATCTTGGCATTGATGAGCAGGCTCGCATCATCCAAATTATAGATGTTATTCCATGATACCTCGAAAAAGTCCCTAATGTCCGGCTTGCTGAACCTCAAGAAAAGGTAGTTCTGCCTCAAATTGGTGAGGGTGAAATAGGTGTTTCCGATCAAAAGGTAGGTGACATATAGACTGTCATCCTTATATCTTTCCACGCAGAATTTCAAATACTCAAGATAGTCTGTCCATTCTGAGGAATTATAGCCCTCCTGGTTATGATAGTATTCCAGGATGAGATTGGTATTATCCGAGAAGGTGTATTGGCCTCCCACCAAAACTTTGGGATAGAGCTGTCCATTTTCCCGGTTCTTCTGAATAAACTCATAATAGCCACTATCTACCTGGTCAACGTAGTAACGATAAGTTCCTTCCTGCAAGGAAACCTCACTGTGGACTTCCAGGTTTTCTCCCATGGTACTGGAGAAGTTCAAGCCTAACTTTGCTCTTTTCTTCTCCTCAGCGTAGGCGGTTAAGGAGATGTCAAAATTCTCCATCAAAGCATAGACCTTAATTAGAGCACGGGTATTGGCTCCTTGACCCCATTGCTCCATCTTAGGAGCAACTACGGCCGTGAGGGTGAGATCGGAGAGGAAATACTCACCTTTAAGACAGATCACTCCTTCTCGATTCTCTCTTCCTTCTCTGGTATCTTCACCTTGATTGTCCCCGTCCAGGCCGGTTAAAAAATCGGTAGGATTCCAGGCGTAGCCCACACCTTCGGTTATGTTCTCCTTTCCCAGCCGAAGAAAGAGGGACTCCGAGGGATTCAGCTCCAGGTAGAGCTCATCCAGAGAATTCTCCAGACTGCTTTCGTCGTTGTCCACCACCCAGCCCATTCTATCTTTTAGATAAAACCCCAGTTTTTCTCCCAACCAGGAGTCAAGGTCAAGCTTCATTTGAATTCTGCTATCCAGGCTGGGTAACTCAAGAATGTGGTTATGGGGATTCAAATAAGAACTGTGGTTTATCCCGTAGTAGTTTGACTGACAGCCAAGCTTGCCCCCATACTCAAGCTGCAGAGCAGAGCAACCGGTGGAAAAGCTGACGGAAAAGACTAAAATTAGCAGGATTCTGGTGAACATCGCTTATCCTTGAAAGCAAAGAGAACCACTGATAATGGTACAATCACTTCACGTGCTTGAGGTAGCTTTTCTGGAATATCCGATCGGCAAATTCTTCAACCTTCATGTTGCTATACTCCATAATTGAGCTCTGTTCTTTTCTCAGGTTATCAACTATCACCAGCCGGGTGACTCTTTTCCTTCCCAATATCTCTTCATACCTCTGGTAATAGGCAGTTTTAAGTAATTTACCCGAAATGGTATAAAACTCTGATTTTACGGGATTGAAGGTATCCTGCTCCACCCAGTAGATTATCCGGTGATAGGCCACCTCCTGGCTTTTGGCCGTTAGCTCCAGCATATAACAGGATTTTTCCTCCATCTCTTCTTCTCGCAAGAGGCGGGGAACATAATCCTCGGCGAAGTTACTGCGAGCAACATCGGCGTTGGATACCTGGCCCATGAGTCTTTGCTGCTGAGAGATACGTATGGGGTTCCTCGAGGTGGGGATGTATATCCAGAGGTTATTGCCCACCATGAGCATCACTTTGCCCTCGTCTCGTTTGGGATAGGTGAACTTAACCAGGCTCTTATCTCTCCCCTTGACCAGCACTCTAAACTTGGAGATTTGGTCCTGGCGATCTGGTTTTATGCTGGTGATCTTAAGCTCAAAGCTAAAAGAATCTCCCGGAGCCCTGGCCTTATCCGCCTCTTTGATTATCTCTTCCGGGTTAATTGCCCCGGCGGACGAGGCACCAAAGCCAAATACACCCATAATCAGAACCAGCGAAAGTATTCTCTTCATCCTTTCTCCCTTTTCTCAAATATACCTCAAAGCATCAACTACCTTAAGTCTTGCCGCTTTAAACGCCGGATAGATCGACGAAATCAGCGAAGTCCCCACTGCTAAGCAGAAAACGAAGATAAGGTCCTGGGGAACAATATTGATGAGTGTCGTATATCCTTCAGTCATAGTAGGAGGAGGGGGAATGTAGATTCCTTTAATAGAAAGCAATTTGGCAGTTGCAATTCCAAAGACTACACCTAAGGTGCCGCCAAGCACTCCCAAGATTAAGCCCTCCATTAAGAACAAGGATAAGACTCCCCTTCGCTTGGTCCCCATCGCTCTTATGGTCCCGATCTCTCTTATTCTTTCAAACACCGACATAGTCATAGTATTAGCGATGCTAAAGATGACGATGATGAGAATGATCAGTTTCACCACCCAGAAAATGCCCTGGTACAGTTGAACCACCTGATGGTAAAAGGTGGCCAGGTCAGACCAAGTCTTTATTTCCAGATCCAGATTAGCCTGGCTAAACTCTCTCCGCAAATTATCTGCCACCAAATCGGTATTTTCCGTCTCATCCAGAACGACCACGATACTTTGCACATCTTCCGTGTATAAAAGAGTTTTGGCTAATTCCATAGGCACCATCACGGCCACATCATCGTACTCTTTCACGCCGGTTCGAAATATGCCTCTTAGCTTGAAATCAATGGCATTGAGCGCTCCCTCTGCGGTGGAAGTCAAGATAGTCAAGTAATCACCCACCTTCACTCCCAGGCCCCCAGCCAATCCTTTTCCCACGATTCCCTCATCCATTGCCTCGCTGCTTAGCTCCTCTCCCTCAACCATACTCACAGTCACGCCCAGCTCTTTTTCTTTCTCCGGCTCCACCCCTTTCCCCACACAGATGACACTGTTTTCATCGCCGCCAATTAAGCCGGAAAAGTCCAGCCGCGAGGTGACAAAATCGACATGGTCTTGGGCTTCAATAATTGACTTTATCTTGGGGTAGTCCTCGATGCTGTAGGCCAGAGGATTGGTTCCTCCCTTTTCGGAGAATCCTTCCTTGTAGACCTGAAGATGTCCCAGTCTACTGTGAATGGTGCTCTCTCTCAAGCCCCACATGGAATAATCAACAAATCCTCCAAAGACTATGATGGCCACACAGCCAAAGACAATGGAGAGAAGAGTAATCGTCGTCCTCCTTTTGTTTCGAAAGACGCTCCGAGCAGCAATCTTAATATTCATCTTGGCCTCCTAAGCTATCCTTCCATCCTGAAGGTGGATCAGCCGATGGGCATGTTCCATCACCATGGAATCGTGAGTAGAGAAGATGAAAGTGCTTTTCATCTTCTCATTTATCTTCTTCATTAACTCTACGATGGTCTCCCCTGTTTTGGAATCAAGATTGGCGGTTGGCTCATCGGCCAGGACAATCTCTGGATCGGTAACCAGAGCCCGGGCAATGGCCACCCTTTGTCTTTGTCCGCCGCTCAACTGGTCGGGACGGTGTCCGGCAAAGTTGGCTAACTCTACCTCTTCCAACATAGCCAGGACCTTCTTTTTTCGGCTTTGACGAGCAACACCCTTTAAGAGCAGTGGATATTCCGTATTTTCCAAAGCAGAAAGAACGGGAATCAGGTTAAAGGACTTGAAGAACTCTTCGTGGGTACCAGAACGGATATTGAAGCCTCACTGGATGAAACTGCCGGCTACGCTGTGAAAGTTCTGAAGAAAGGCAAATAAGGGGTGTAAGAACTAAAAATGGTGCATAATCTCCTGTTAATACTTCACTATTTTGGGAGATTATGCACCATTTATTATGATTCATGTGCAGCTTCTTGAAATTGCCCAAGAATGTGTCAGGAGTTGGCAGGCTTCATTGGATATTCAATATATGATTTCTACTGGGGAAGGTCACCCATAAAGAAGAAGGGCGCATAAGAAGCCTTCCGGAAACTGATGAGTAAGAAGGAGAAATCTGTTTTGAAGAACCATAATGGCTAAACAATCTAAAGAGTTCTTCCTTTTCTCTTTTCCAGCTATCGCCATATTATTATTAATTGCCATCTACCCTATTGTAAAGGCAGTAATTCTTAGTTTGCAAAATGTAGATTTGCGAATGCCATGGACAAGAGAATTTGTAGGGTTTGCCAATTACATCCGTTTATTATCGGATCATCGATTTCTTAATTCTTTGAAAGTATCTTTGATTTATTCAACGGCGACTCTCTCTCTTTCCATATTGATTGGATTAGCATTGGCTTTCTTTGTGCAGGAATACTTTAAAGGTAGACTAAAGAATATAATCTTATTTCTTTTTCTTCTTCCTTTTGTGATACCTCGCGTGTCAGTGGCACTGATGTGGAAATTCATGTATTCTCCCCTGATAGGTATTTACAATTACCTCTTAGGCAGGGTGGGAATTAATCCTATACCATTTCTATCTTCTCCAAAACTTGCTCTTCCGTCGATCGTAGCTGTAGATACATGGCAATGGTGTTTTTTTATTGCCACTCTTATAGTGGCTTCAATGGAACTTATCCCTAAGGAACCGGTAGAAGCTGCAAAATTAGCTGGTGCAGGCAGACTGCAAGTTATCATGTACATAACTTTTCCCTTTTTGAAACCAAGCCTTATGTTTATAGTCTTCATTAAATGGGTAGAATCACTGAGAGCCTTTGATTTAATTTATAATATGACTAGAGGAGGTCCGGGCATAGTTACGGAGACCTTAGATTTATATGCGTACACACAAGGGATTTCTATTGCTGGAGAAATTTCGTATGCATCCAGCATTGCAATTGTGATGCTAATTATGACGATTTTGATAATAACGGTGGCGAGTAAATGGATTCAAAAATAGGTTCATCGATCAAGAAAATTCTTCCATATATAGTTTTACTTATTATCATAGTCATTATAATCTTTCCAATTTATTGGATAGTTTCTGCATCCTTTAAATTCAAAAAGGACTTGCTTACCCTAGAACCAAAACTTGTATTCAAACCCACCTTGTCTAATTATGTAACAGTACTTAGACGGGGAAAATTTATTGATGCCTTGATAAATAGCTTGATCGTTGTGCCTCTCAGCTTGTTAATAGGCATTTTATTCGGTGTCCCGGCAGCATATGCATTTGCCAGAATAAAATTCAAGTATACCAATAATTTAAAGTTCTGGGTTTTATCCTTACGATTTCTCCCTCCAGTTGCAGTTGTAATCCCTTTGTATCTGATATGGATTACATTCAGATTACTTGATACTTATTTTGCCCTTGTTTTTACGTATTCACTTATTTCTTTACCGATTGTTATTCTATTAATGAGTGAATATATCAGTGGCCTCCCAGTGGAAATGGAGGAGGCCGCGTTAGTAGATGGAGCCTCCAGATTCCAAATTTTTTATAGAATTACTCTACCTAATGTGATGCCAGTTCTAATCTCTACCATGATATTTACTTTTATGATGTTATGGAATGAATTCTTTTTGGCATTTGTGCTCATGCAAGAAAAGTTAACCCTCCCTGTGGCAGTTGCGGCGTTTGCAGCCATCGGTGTAGAAATACCATGGGCAGAGGTCTGTGCTTCTGCATCCATTCTTATGGTTCCACCCCTTATTCTAGTGGCAATTTTTCGAAGAACCATGGTCTCTTTCTTCTTGAAAGTATAAAAGAATAGCAGAAATCCTCGAACCGGGGAGACATCAAATATTGTCGTCAAAAAGTGCCCAGATTCAAAGTCGGAAAACAACTAGGCCAAGTAGTGGCCTAGTCTTCGAACACGAGGAGGTCATGCCGGGCAGGAGGAATCACGAAAAGCTGGGTTACCAACAAATGGTTTTGGGCGGGACTTTTCGGTAATCTACCGGCACTTATTGCATTCTTGGCCCATGTCTTTCTCTCGACGAGAAAACGGGGTTAAACCATACTATCAGTTGGTTGGTAGGTTCGTGCGGTTGGCCCGTCATCCGGAAACTTTAGACTGGTACTGCTCCCCAGACCTGGCCTCCCCGACGTGAGGCGAGTTCACTCGAATCATCTAAGCTGTCCACGAGACTATTCAGCTTTGTGGACCACTTGACAGTACGACCCGTTGAGACAGGCTACTCTCACATAGACTATTTGTCTTTTCAGGCAGACAGGATGTTCAAGAGATGGAGACAGTAACACGAGAGAACTTCCAAGAGGAAACGGTGAACAAATGCTCCAAACAAGATACGCTGGTGAGATAAGAGAGGTATTAGTGAGGCGGTTTGCCTTGTTTCATTTTGACAGAGCTCACCTTTCAGGCACGATGAAGGCTAACTCTTCGCTATTACTCATCAAAAGAAACAGGAGGGGAAGATGAACAAGCAAGATCTAGTGGGAGAAGTAGCCAACCAGACCGAGCTAACCAAGAAGACATCCAGGGAAGCAATTGATGCCGTATTCTCAGCTATAACCGACTCCCTGGCCACGGGAGAAAAAGTCACCTTGGTTGGCTTTGGCACTTTTCAGGTGATGGAAAGAAAAGCAAGAAATGGGAGAAATCCTCAGACAGGAGAGATAATTCAGATACCAGCTAAGAAGGTTCCTAAATTTGCCCCGGGTAAGGGTTTGAAGGAGAGGATAAGATAGACACTAGCCCACTAACAGAGCACAAGGCAAGGTAAGATGAGGGGAGGTGACAACACATGAATCCATTGTTGACCGCAAAAACAGGGGACAATTCGGTGAGTGAGGGGCAAGACAGTTTAGTAGTCATATGGTCAAGTGGTGACCGAGAAGTTGCCTTGAAAATGGCGTTTATGTACGCCTTCAACGCCAAATCTAAGGGATGGTGGAAAGATGTCCGTTTGATTGTGTGGGGTCCTTCGACGAAGTTACTCAGTGAAGATGGAGAACTCCAGGAGTACATGAGAAAAATGAAAGATGCTGGAGTTATTCTCGAAGCATGTAAAACATGCTCAGATCAGTATGGAGTTTCGGAACAACTGGAAGAACTTGCAATTGCCGTATATCACATAGGAGAAACCCTTACAACTTATCTCAAAGACGGAAGAAGAGTCATTACCTTTTAGGCTGGTAATTCATCCTTGGACACGGCGCCGGTTACCTTACCGAAGAGATGGAAAGAAGAATTCAAGACAAGGTGAAAGAGTTAGATTTATTCATGTCCAGCCATTGCTGACTCATGCCTAATAATGCTGCTTCTCCCAGTGATACAGAAGACTGGAAAAAGGGATTAGAGAAAATCAAGCAGCAAATAGAGCCAGACTTCCCGAAAGGGTAACGGAAATAGGCTTTGAAATTTGACATCCCCTCTTGGTATTTGCTATACTAAGAAAGTAAGAACTTCTAACTATATGAATCATTTATTTACAACTAAAGGAGGAAAGCTAATGTCATTAGTTCAGGTTAGAGAAAAAGCACAGATTACACTTCCCAGTAAAATCCGCAAAGCCTTAAGTATTAAGGAAGGTGATTATTTAGAAGCAAAAGTAGAGGACAATAAGATAGTTTTAATTCCCAAGATCTTAATTGATAAAGCTAAAACTCTTAGTCCAACCCGTATCCTACCCTTCATTAAGAGTAAGGCGTGTTCAAAAATATAAAGGTGTCTTTGAAGACAGCGTTACCACAGACTACCGGGTTTTCTTTCAGATTGCAACAGAGGGTTATATCTTACTTAGGATTGGCAAGCACGATATTTTAGAAAAAGGATAGTTTTCTTTCGTGAAAATTCATAGTGCTTCTTGAGACACTTGACAGAGCTCCTGACCCCAGTATATTGAAATTGTATCTACTACCTTATACAGAGAGTCTATCTTGTTAGCCAAAGTTTATACCTTTTCTCTTTTAGGCATTGAGGCCTATCCGGTGGAAGTAGAGGTAGATATTGCCTCGGGTCTACCTAATTTTAGTGTTGTGGGCCTGCCTGATCCCGCCGTTCGGGAAGCTCGGGAAAGAGTAACTTCGGCCATCAAGAATTCCCATTTCAAGTTTCCTATCCGCCGAATCACCGTAAACTTAGCTCCGGCTGATATAAAGAAGGAAGGTTCCTCTTTTGATCTACCGGTAGCCGTAGGTATTCTTAAAGCTATTGAAGCTATCAAGAGTGAGGATTTAAGAAGGTACATAATCTTAGGTGAACTTGCCCTGGACGGAGCTGTCCGCCGAATCAATGGAGTTCTCCCTATAACTTTAAAGGCCCTTGAACAAGGCATTGAGGCCATAATTCTTCCTCAAGAAAATGCTAGGGAGGCAGCAGTAGTAGAAGGGATAAAGGTTTATCCCGTAGAAACTTTACTCCAGGTAGTCTCTTTCCTCAACCAGGAAGTGATGATTCCTCCTTATCACTCTGATTTAACCCAGGTTTTCCAGCAAGCCTCTCGGGATGAAGTAGGTTTCTCTGAGGTTAAAGGCCAGGAGTATGTTAAAAGAGCTCTGGAAATAGCGGCTGCCGGAGCCCATAATGTGTTGATGATTGGTCCTCCCGGAGCCGGAAAAACTATGCTGGCTAGAAGAGTTCCCACCGTTTTGCCTGATTTTACTTTGGAGGAGGCTATTCAGACCACCAAAATCCATTCTGTTGCTGGATTGCTGGCTGCTGATCAACCACTGGTAGGCAGACGTCCTTTTCGCTCACCCCATCATACCATCTCTGAGGCCGGTCTCGTTGGAGGGGGACGGATTCCTCGACCGGGAGAGGTTTCTCTTTCTCATAATGGAGTCCTTTTTTTAGATGAGTTATCGGAGTTTTCCCGCTCAGCTCTGGAATCTCTGCGTCAGCCTCTGGAAGATGGAGTGGTAACTATCTCCCGGGCCCTTACCTCCATAACTTATCCAGCCAGGTTTATGTTAATTGCTGCTATGAATCCCTGTCCCTGTGGCTATTTTGGTGATAGTCAAAAAGAATGCCACTGTACTCCCCATGAGATTCAAAAGCATCTGGGTAAAGTCTCCGGGCCTCTTTTAGACAGGATTGATATTCATATCCAGGTCTCAGCAGTTAAAAAGGAGTATCTCTTAAAAGAGGCCAAAGCTGAGTCTTCCTTACTCATAAGAGAGAGAGTAAATAAAGCCAGGAAGATTCAACTTCAGCGATTCAAGGGAACCTCAATTTTCTCTAATGCCGGGATGACTCAAAGACAAATCAGAAAATACTGCTCCGTAGGAGGAGAAGAAGAGAATCTTTTGCGCCTGGCTATTTCTGAGCTTAAACTATCCGCCCGAGCCTACTATCGAGTCCTTAAAATATCCCGGACCATTGCCGATCTTGCCGGAGAGGAGAGGATAGACTCTTCTCATCTTTCTGAAGCCCTGCAATACCGCTATTTAGATAGAGAACTCTGGGCAGGGTAGTAGTTTGGCCTTAGTTCTGCCCGCGAGGTAGACCCGAAATATCCTTATTAAAGGTGATAGACACCAAGCCACCAATGCTGAATCTGTGCTTTAGAAGAGTTGCTTAGAGTAATTATCTTTGGAGAGGGAATGAAACTGAGGTAAACCCAAGAGAGAACAAAGGAGGCATTTCTTATGGAGAAAGTAATTTATTACTTTGAGGAAGCGGGATCTAAGAATACAGAACGGACTATAGAGATTGCTTATCAGAGAGCTAAGGAGTTGAGTATTGATCAAATAGTGGTGGCTTCAACTCATGGTGGAACTGCGCACCAAGTACTGGATGCCTTTCAAGAGTTGAACAGTAAAATCGTGGTGGTGACCATCTCCCAGGCCTTTGAAAAAGAAGGCTGGATCATGGAAGATAAGGTTCGCCACCAATTGCAAGCCCGGGGTGCGACGGTAGTGACTACTCTGCATGCTCTGGGGGACGATGTCAATAATGCTTTGGCTATAAATAAACAGGTAGTAGCTTTTAATGCGGTTGTCCGGGAGACCTTATACCGATTCTCTCAAGGGATGAAAGTCTGCGTGGAGATTGTCTTGATGGCGGCAGAGAGTGGGGCCATCAATGTGGAGCGAGAAGTCATTGCCCTAGCCGGAACCGGGGAGGGAGCTGATACGGCCGTAGTAATAAAACCGG